>JAHKKJ010000781.1 GCA_020027655.1 Deltaproteobacteria bacterium
ACGGTTATGTTTGCGTTCGTGTCGATTCACGCGGCGCGGGACGCTCGCCCGGCTATCTCAATCACAACTCGCTGCGCGAGAACCGGGATTTCTACCTGTGCATCGAGTGGGCGGCAGCGCAATCTTGGTGCAGCGGCAAAGTAGGCCTGAATGGGATCTCTTATTACGCCAGCAGCCAATGGCGCGCGGCAGCACTGCAGCCGCCGCACCTTGCGGCGATCTGCGTGTGGGAAGGATGGGGAGACAACTATCGCGACTCGACTCACCACGGTGGAATCCTCTGCACCTTCCGCAGGAACTGGCAGGACATGCAGGTGAAGACAGTGCAGCATGGCCAGGGCAACCGTGGGCCGCGAAGCCGCATCACCGGCGAGCTTGTCTGCGGTCCCGAGACGCTTTCCGAGGACGATCTTGCGCGCAATCGGGAGGAGATGTGGGCCGAGCTGCTTGCCCATCCTCTCGACGGGCCTTATTACCGCGAGCGCTCGGCCGACTGGTCAAAGGTCACGGTGCCGCTGCTTTCCGCTGCCAACTGGGGTGGCCAAGGATTGCACACTCGGGGCAACTTCGAGGGCTTCATGCGCGCGGCCTCCAAGCAAAAGTGGCTCGAGGTGCACGGCGGCTCGCACTGGGCGCCATTTTACACCGACTACGGCATCAAACTGCAGAAGCGGTTCTTCGACTACTACTTGAAGGGCATCAACAATGGCTGGGAAAGTCAACCGCAGATCCAGCTCCAGGTCCGCCACATTGATCGATTCGTCGAACGCCACGAGAATGAATGGCCTCTTGCCCGCGCACGCTGGACGCGCTTTTATCTTGATCCGCACGACATGCGACTTTCGCCAAAACCTGTCTCTTCCGACAAATCCCTCGAGTACGGCGCGCTCGGCGACGGAGTCACCTTCTCCACGCCACCGCTCGAAGCAGAGACCGAGATCACAGGACCGTCGGCGCTGAAATTGTTTGTTTCATCATCGACCGCCGACGCCGACATTTTCGCCATCTTGCGCGTGTTTGCGCCGGATGGTCACGAAGTCGTGTTTCAAGGCGCGCTCGATCCGCATACGCCGATCGGCCAGGGTTGGCTGCGCGCTTCGCATAGAAAGCTTGAACGAGCGCTCAGCACGCCCTACTGCCCGTATCACACGCACGACGAGATCCAGCTACTCACGGCGGGTGAGGTCGCAGAACTGGACATCGAAATCTGGCCCACTTGCATCGTGGTTCCGCGCGGCCACCGCGTCGCGCTCACAATCCGCGGGAAAGATTACGAATACGACGGTCCGGGAGCAACGCTGTCGAACATGAAAAACGTCATGCGCGGCTGCGGGCCTTTCGTGCACGATGACCCCGACGATCGCCCGCCCGCGGTATTCGGAGGCAAGGTTACATTGCACTTTGGCCCAAATCGATCGGCTCATGTAGTGCTGCCGGTGATTCCACCGAAATAGACCCCAAACGAAACAGAATCCAATGAAGCAACGAAGAAAAACGAATGCAAGAAAACGGGCCGCCGTCTCGGCACGGCGTTTGCGGCATACGATTCCCGCCATCGACATTCACGCCCACTTTGTGCCTGAAGAGTATCTCCGGCTCATCGAGGCGGAAGGAGAACCCTACGGCGTGCGCCTTCGCTCTGGTGCGAATGGACCGATGATCGTCGTAGGTCAGGCTGTAATCGGCCCCATCACCGCGCACTACCACAATCTCGATCTACGGCTGAAAGCAATGGACGCGCAAAGGGTAACAGTTCATGCTCTCTCGCTCAATCCGCCGATGGTCTACTGGGCGGACGATGCTCTCGGTGTACGACTCGCAAGGCTTGTCAACGACGCGATGGCCGAAGCCACCCGGGCGCATCCCGAGCGGTTTGTCGCTCTTGCCACGCTCCCTATGCAAGACCCCGAGGCTGCGGTTAACGAAGTCGATCGGGCAGTGAAAGAACTCGGCTGCCGCGGTATCTATCTTGGCACCAACATTCGGGGAAAAGAGCTGAACGATTCTTTATTTCTGCCGGTCTTCGAGCGTATTAACGCCTTGCGAGTCCCGATCTTTCTCCATCCGTTCAATGTTATTGGGTCCCAGCGGCTGACAAGCTACTACTTGCATAACCTTCTGGGAAACCCGTTTGATACCGCAGTCGCCGCGGCCAATCTAATCTTTAGCGGACTCCTCGATCGATTTCCCAAGCTCGATATCTGCTTGCCGCATGCCGGAGGAGCTTTTCCCTACCTCATTGGCCGACTCAACCATGGGTGGAAGGTGCGACAGGAGTGCCGAGGCCTGAAGAAGCCACCGTTGAGCTACCTCCGACGCTTCACTTACGACACGATCAGCCACGCTCCGCAGTCGCTTCGCTATCTCATCGACCTCGTTGGAGCTGACCGCGTCATGCTTGGAAGCGACTATTGCTTTGACATGGGCTACGAGCGCCCGGTGAAGGTCATCACCGCTCTCAAGCTGAGTCGCAAGGACCAAGAAAAAATTCTCAGCCGCAACGCCGCGCGCCTGCTCCGGCTCGGGTAGGCGTCCCCTCGCCTCTTTGCGAGCAGCGCGGCGACCTACCGGCGTTGTCGATCTCGCCTCGTGTGGATTCTTCATGAACAAGGCTCCATCGCATCTCAGCTAGTGTGACTCTCGATCTGCCGACTTAGCGCGGGTGCGTTTGGCTCTGCCCAAAACCGGCTCTGAAGTCGCATGGCAGTGTCGCAATCACCGAAAAGCTACCGACGCCTACCTCAAACATCATTCACCGATCTTTCGATCCTTAACGAAATCCC
>JAHKKJ010000782.1 GCA_020027655.1 Deltaproteobacteria bacterium
GTATACACCCGTGTGCTCCAAAGGATACACTCTGGCCATTTCAGTGGCTGCTTAGAACCCAGGTTGAAAAAATTCTCTATCTAATTCATACATTATCAAGTTGAACACAGATCCATTGCGCTGGCACCCTACCTGCTTATTCAAATAGAGAGGATTCCAAATAGTTTTCTAATCCTAATCGGTCTTTGTGAGGCGTATCGAGGGATTAACACTGGGAGGTAAATCAAATGTCCACTCAATTCAGCGTGATGACTTGGAATGTTGAAAACTTGTTTCCCCCCGGGAGCTTTGTTAGCCCGACCAGCGGAAGCCCGGTTACCGAAGAACACTTCAATGCGAAGTTAAAATTCCTCGCCGATTTCATTACAGGTCTCGACCAAAAACCAGACGTGATTGCCCTCCAAGAAATTGGCGGCCAGGACAACAGTGATCTGCGTTCCATCGAAGCGCTTCAGGCTCTCCTCGGCGGAGAATATTCGCACCGCGCAATCTCGCCGTTTCCGGATGGGAGACATATCAGAGTTGCCTTCCTGGCAAGACTCGATCTCCAACGCATTTCCGGCGACATTAGAGATTTTCCTCCTGGTCCGCTCGCAAGCGTGCCGGATTTTGGCGGCGGATCGAATACGAGAATGGGCAGGGGCGCGCTTAAGGTGGAAGTTGAACCCCTTGCTGGCGTCACAATTCGTCTCGTCGCCCTCCATCTCAAATCAAAGCTTCTCACTTTTCCTCGCCAAGGCGGTGGAACTTCATTTCAACCGAAGGACGAAAACGAGCGAGCTTTTGGAGCGGGAATCGCCCTCATGCGGCGAGCCGCCGAGGCCGTTACGGTCCGCACTTTCATCAACGGCGAGATGGAGGCCGCACCGGCCGTTCACACGATCGTCCTCGGCGACTTTAACGATGAACCGCTCGCCGCCACCTCACAAATTTTTCTCGGTCCCCCGGACCGGGACGTCAAAAGTACCGACCAGAGCGATCCTGTGCGGCTTTATAACCTGGTTGATTCAATCCCGCTTCGTGGCACCAACACGAAGGACTTTCTGGCCGAGACTGAGCGGTTCTCTCGTATCCACGAGGGCAGGGGTGAACTCATTGATCACATCATGGTCAGCAAAGGGTTAGTTTTTGTCGGCGCAGACTTTATCGTGAAAGAAGTTCGAAGCTTCGTAGGTCTTATTGCAGGACAGAGCGTGACCGCAAACCCAAACGAGCGTGCCGCAAGTGTGCCACCCGACCATGCGCCGGTATTGGCTCGCTTTGAGTTGTAGGCATGACGCACCTATGGTTTCGACAGTTTTCCTGGGATTGCTGGAACAGGTTAAAACACCGGCTCACAGAGGCTTTTCCTCATCGGTGGTGAAGTCAAGCAATCCCTGGAATTCCAGTCCTTCGATTTCCTGCAGCGTTTTGCCGGCGATGCCTTGAAGGTCGCCGTACATACCGACCGTGGCCTGCATGACGCGGTCGATCTGCTCCTCGCGCTTGGACCATTGTTTGGTGATGGCTTTCCTCTCGCGATCGAGATCTTCGCGCATGGAGGAAAAAGCCTCGACGATCGCTTGTATTCGGTGACGGAATCGCGGGCCAGTGAGGTATTGGTAAACCATTTCCATCTTAGTCTGCTGCCCCTCGGATGCTTGCCGCGCGCACGCGATCTCGATCAAAGTCTGGCGCAGGGCAATAGCGACCGGCAGAGCGAGTTTGGGGTGAGCAACCCAAACTTGGTCTACTAGGCCGAATGTTTCCACGTCTTTGGGGAGGACCTGACTGACGATGACGGCGATCTCGGCTTTGGCGGCGCGTTGATCTTCGCGTAGCTTCGGTAACCAGCCATCACTCCAATTCTTGGTTCTCTTCGATTCCCAGAGAATTGTGCCGCACTGCTGGCCCAGCGGGCCGATGACCCGATGCAGGATGTCGCCGCCGAATTCACCCTTTGGCACGGGCTGGATTGTGTCGCGCGGGAATCTTGTGCCCAACAGCGCCTCGAGCTCGAGTTCCTGAACCTCTCCTTGAAGTTGCTGTGACCCTTGTTCGGCCCGCCGCTTCAGATCTTCGATCTGTCGCTGCATAGACGCGATGGTCTGCTCGGCTTCCATGACCTTCAGCTTCATTTCATCTTCGGCCTCTTTTTTTGCCTTCTCTCGCGTCGCCGCCAAATCCGTTTGCACTCTCTTCTCGACGGTTAGTTCCAGCTCGCGCTTGGCATCGTCGAGCTCACGTTGCTTTCGAATCAAATCAGCTTGGGCTTTCTGGGCGTCGGCAAGCTTTATATCTCTTTGTTTGAGAATATCCTGGAGATCATTGATTTCTTGTACTTTTTGGTTGAGCTCATTTCCAACCGCGAGCTTGGCTTTCTTGCCCTCTTCGGCGGCAATTCTGGCTTGCTCCTGTTGCATCTTCTGCGCCACCTGCTCGTCCATCGATTCTTTTTGCTTTTGAAGGCCTGCCTCGCGTTCATGGAGCGCCTTCTCTCGCTTCGCCATATCGGCATCCTTTTGCGTGAGACGCTGCTCATAGTCGCGCCGGATCGATTCCAGCAGCGGCGCCGCGAGGGATTCGGTCAGCTTGATTTCGGTTTTACACTGAGGACAAACAACCGTAGGTTCTGCCATTAGTTTCTCCTATTCGCATCTTCTTAACCACAAAGAACGTAGCGCGGCCGAGCCGCAACCAAGCCGGAATATCTCGCGCAAAGGCGCAAAGGGCGCAAAGAAATTAAACTTCCGGACTTGGCGTTCTTGGCGTCTTGGCGCGAGCAAATCCCTGTTTTGGATA
>JAHKKJ010000783.1 GCA_020027655.1 Deltaproteobacteria bacterium
CCATGCGCGCCGCCTTCAACAATCACCATCTCGGCGTTGGGGATTCTCTCTGCCAAGACTTTGGCGGACTCCACGTGACTTCCGGTTCCCCCTTCGTGGGTATCCTTGCTGCCGACGATAACCAAGGTCGGCGCTTGGATTTTACCAATAAGGTCGGTGGTCTCATGGCACTGCCGGGCAACGACGTGGCGCAAATAGCATTTGAGCGGCGGCACTTCGTCGACAATGAGTTCTTGAAATTGCTTCACGACCTCCGGATGCTCCTTCACGAACTGATCAGTAAACATGAAGCCGGGCCCCCAGTGGTCGTGCTGGTATCTCTCATAGCCCTTCTCAATCATTTCCAAGGCAGCGTCCAGAGGAACACCGCGCGGGTAGTCTTCCAGTTTATCGCTGTATTTTCCCGAGCCGGGCCCGGACAGAACCAAGCTGCGGACCTTCTCGGGATAGTCCAGAGCGACCCATTGGAGCACCCGCGCTCCCATAGAGTGGCCCATCATATGGGCTTTCTTGATGCCCAGGGCGTCCATTAGCCCTACGCAGTCTTTGGCAAAAAGTCGGGTTGTATAGTGCATGTCCGGCTTGTCGCTCCGACCTAACCCGCGATGGTCATAAATAAGAACCTGATAGTGCTTGGAAAACTCCGGCACCTGAAAAACCCGCCAAGGGGCGAGGCTGATGCCGGTGCCGGCGACTAAAACCAGGGGATCCCCCTGCCCGTAAAGCTCGTAATAGAGATCTAGGTCATCGACTTTGACTTTACCGCTTTTGACCGGCTTGGGTCCTTCCATCTCTCCTCCGTGAATTCCGATCTTGGAATGACGGTGACGCTATCGAATCCGGAAATTACTGTCAATATTGATAAACCCGAATCCGCATAGGGGTTCCGTAAACGAGATTAGTTTGACAGGACAGAGCGCATGCGATAATCGAGCAGACATGGAAAATAAAAATAGCATGAAACATCTGGTTTACCTTGCCGTGGGATTACTTTTGTACCTAGCCGCGGGCGACGCAATGGCTGCGCCCGCGGCGGAAACCGCCGGTCAAGTTTTGGCCAAACTCGCCAAAATTACGCCTGAGCAGCGCCAGAAGACGTTGGTCGAAAAGGCTAAAGCTGAGGGGGAGGTGTCGTTCTATAGTTCTCTCCAAGCGCAGCAAATCGATCCGTTCATCCAAGTATTTCGCAAACGTTATCCCTTCGTTAAGGTGAACCCCTACCGTGTTTCTGGAAACCGGCAGGTCATCAAAATTCAAACTGAGATGAACGCCGGCAATCACCTGTTCGACGTGACCAATGGTTCCGCCGAGCAGGCATCCGCGCTCAAGAAGATTGGCGCCATCGATCCTTATGCTTCGCCGCAGCGGGAATTTTTTTCCGGTTCGGACAAGGATAAAGAAGGTTTTTTCACCTCTCTATACGTCATACCGATCGTCCTCGGCTACAACACCAACCTGGTTAAGCGGGCGGAGGCGCCGAGGAGTTACGAGGATTTGCTGCATCCAAAGTGGAAAGGAAACATGTTTCTCGACGATGAAGCCTACGAATGGTTCGCGGTGCTGCTTAAACACTTCGGCCGGGAAAAAGGACTTCAATACATGAGAAATCTAGCCAAGCAGGATTTGAGAATGGTCCGCGGCCGGACCGCACAAAGCCAGCTACTGGCGGCAGGCGAGCGGCCCTTGGCCATCGTGCTATCGGGTCACACCGTTTGGGAATTGAAAACAAAAGGGGCGCCCTTGGAAGGAGTGATTTTGGATCCTTACTTTGCGCAGGCAAACGAACTCATGCTCGCGCGCCATGCGCCTCACCCTTACGCGGCGGCGCTGTTTATCGATTGGTCTCTTTCGGAAGAAGGACAATCGATGATCACTACTTTTGGCCGCGTCGTGGCGAGAAAAGGAGTCAAGCAAAGATTTCCCGAGCTGGTGGAAAAAGAATATTTTCTAGTCGATGTAGACTTTATCGGACCGATCCTCGATCAAAGCGGCAAAGGGTTCAGCCAGATTTTTCTCGGCCGCTGACCGAATCTCACGCGCGACCTCTGGATTGAACGTTTTGAATGTAGCAAAAATACGGCTCTGCTCTTCTTCCGTTCTCTCAGATCAACCGCATTCTACGATTTCAACGTCTTGTTGAAATGGTCGATGGTGCGTTGCCAGGCGAGTTTGGCCGCGGCTTCGTCATAACGTGGTGTCGTGTCGTTATGGAAGCCGTGATTCGTTTTGGGATACACATAGGCCTCGTACTTTACGCCACTCGCCTTGAGGGCGGCCTCGTATTCGGGCCAACTACCGTTGATGCGGGGATCCTGCTCGGCAAAGTTCAGCAGCAAAGCGGCCTTGATCTTCGGTACGTCGGCGATCGCCGGCGCCTCGCCATAGAAAGGGACCCCCGCCGCAAGTTGCGGCATCCGGACAGCGAGCTGGTTGACTCTACCGCCTCCACTGCAGAAGCCCACGGCACCTAGCTTGCCGGTCGACTGTGGATGCTTGAGCAGGAACTCTGCCGCGGCGACGAAGTCTTCGGTCATTTTCCCTTCGTCGAGACTCCGCTGCATCGCTTGGCCTTTTTCATCGGCTTCGGCGCCGTACTTGTCCACGCTCGGATAGCCGCCAAGCGGCCAGGTGGCATCCGGTCCGAGGGCCATGAAACCGGCGATAGCCAGACGACGTACCACATCTTCGATATAAGGATTCAACCCGCGGTTTTCGTGAATGACCACCACGACGGGGATTTTGTCGCCGGTTGCGGGACGGGCGAGTAATCCCC
>JAHKKJ010000784.1 GCA_020027655.1 Deltaproteobacteria bacterium
CCGTACTTCTCAAATAACCCGGCGTCCTTGGCAATCCAAAGCGGGATACGGCTGCCGGTGACAGAAGCGTAGGAAGCGTTAAGAGTTTCGAGCTGCTGCGCGAATAAGTTCTTTGAAGAAAAAACTAATAAAAGAGCTGTCCAGAAAAAAATTCTGTGAAGCCTAGGACAAAGATGCAGCGGTGCGACGTTGGCTGCTTTTCGATTTGCCAATCCGAAATACTCTTCAGCTCGCACCGAGGACGAAGTATCGATAGATAATATCGTGACGGGTCTCCTGGTTCTCCCAGCGAAAGCGCGCAGCATCCAACGCCTTCTCCTGGAGCTCATGCGATACGCAATATTTCTTCAGGATCGCTTCGTTAATATCACCGTGCTCGTCGTTGGTGTCGCTGTGCACGTGGTAAAACTGGAGGGCTTCTTCCGGTAAGCCATAGTGCACCCTCAGCGCCTCTCCTTCGTGCAACAAACCCTCTTCTCTATGCTCTTCCTTAGGTGTATAGCGCTTCCACATGCGCCCTTCAGTCGCGTAGGTCGCAGCCACGCCTTCGAGCCAACCGTGCAGTTTTGCAAAGTTGAAGACAGCATCAACGGTATAGCGATAAACCGGCAGGACATCTTCAAAGCTGTTCATAAGCTCGCGTGGAATTCCCAGCGCATCAGAAATTTTTAGCCACATCTCGTAGTGCGGTCCAAGACGGCCCCCGGCGACGTCCTGGCCTTCTTCATCGATATATTTGCGCAGCAACATACGCCGCGCGTCGGGAATCGGGCAGTTAGCGATAATCTGTGCGTCTTTACGGTTGATGTTGCAGAGAAAATAATAGCGGTTCTTTACGTACTCGACGAGCGCTATCTTGGACACTTTGCCTTGACTCAAGGCGACCTGCCATGGGTGCGGTTGCTTGATCCGCCCCTCGCGAACAAATCGCTGCCGCTCTTGCCAAATCTTCGCGATAAATTTTTCCGGCGGCAGCGCCGCATCATTAGCCTCTGATGAAACCATCATTCCACCATTCCACCATTCCAATATTTCATTCCCTCGCTTCAGTACAGGCTCCGGAAAAACCCGCTGTCTTCAAATTTTTTGCAGAGAGACAGGTCCGCAATCTCGTCCGGCTTCACCTGTGTCGCTTTGGCATTAAGACCGTGCTGGGCCATCAGTTTGATCACGGAAGCCACTCCTTCCATTGTCGGACACGGTTTTTTTGGCAGCTCGGCAACCATGTTTTGATACGCCTTTTCGACTTGCTCCTGCTTACTCAACCTCAGGTTGCGGGCGAGACTCTTGAGGACAGTCTCCTTATTTGAAGGCTTGTGCACAAAAGCGACGCCCTCAACCGTGGCTTTCGCGACGTTTTCGACGAGCTGCGGATTTGATTTCAGCATGCTGCGAGAAACCACCATGCCGGAGGACTGAAACGGCACGTTCTCCTTTGTCGTATTCAGCAAAACGCGATACCCCTCACTGATCACCACTTGGCCAAATTCGGGCGACAAGCTGGTGGCTTCGACGCTCCCCGCCTGCAGAGCGCCCAGCCGCTCCTGCACGCCGCCGACACCGAGCAGAACGATCTGATCCCGACGCGGGTTCAACCCCAAATAATCCAGCGCCACGTAAGTTGCCAGCGATGCTGAACCGGCGGGTGTGCCGATCGCCACTTTCTTGCCTTTGAGCTCTTCCGCACTCTTGATGTTCGGCCGGGCAATGAACAGATAGTCCAAACTGTTTTGCAGGCCGAGGATCATGACAAAGTCACCACCGGCCGTCACTGTGTTAACCACATGGGTTGCCCCGACCAATCCGACTGGAACCTGACCGGCCAACATCGCTTGCATCGCGCGGCCCGCGATGATGAAGACGAGCTCGGCCTCAATGCCGTATTTACGAAAAATGCCCTGCTCCTGGGCAATCCAGAGCGGCGTAACGTTGTTGCTGATGGCTCCGTGGGCGATCAGGAGCTTCCTGGGCTCCCCTGCGAAGGACGCTGACACGAACGAAGATGAGAGGCTGATTATGGCGATGAGAATTAGCCGCAGTCTCGCCATGCATCCCTTTCTGTCATTCCCGCGCAAGCGGGAATCCAGTCCTTGCATCTCTTAGCCCTCCGATCCATGCTGGACGCCCGCTTGCGCGGGCATGACGCAATTTTCTGTTCGCACTAGGCAGACCAGTTCTTCTACCACCAAATAATAAATATTAGTCTACGCCTTCCAGCCATGCACCGAGACATCGACAGATTGTCCCGAGGGATCGTGAACCCCCACTTCAGCGAAACGACCATCCCGGGGCTTCTTCGCCGCGTCGCCTTGGGCGCCCGCTGCACCGGCGGTCTTTAGAGTTGTTTCCATATCTTCCACTTGAAAGCCGAAGTGGTCGATTCCCTCGCGCCCGCCGCGCGCCGGTAGGACCGCCATGTTGATGTATCCATCGGTAAGATAGATCGCCCGTTTGCCATCGTCCCGCACCGGCCCGCGCCAGGCTTCGGTCATGCCGAACGTCTCCTTATAGAAAGCCGCGGCTTTCTCCTGATCTTCCACCTTAATAGCGATATGTCTGATCTTAGCCATGTTCTCCTCCTTAATTTATGCAGTTTGTCGACAAAGATATCACTAGCGACAACCGACAAACAAAGAGCCTTCATAGCCGCTCGCTCTCTTCGTTTACTGCTGTCGGGGTTGAGTGTCAAATGGCGCAAATGAACTACCCCGCAGCAAGCTGACGGGGTATGAGAACATAGCGATGAGAATTTATCCCAAAGGCGTCACCCCC
>JAHKKJ010000785.1 GCA_020027655.1 Deltaproteobacteria bacterium
ATCGAAGATTATATTGAGCATCACAACAAAAACCCCAAACCCTTTGTATGGACAGCTAAAGCCGAAGACATCATCGCCAAGTATCGTCGCGCTAAAGCCGTCTTGGATAAAGTACAAACAGCGTGAGACACTACACTAGGACCTTCAGGGCCGGTCAGGACGGTGCTTCAGAGAGACAGAGCACCATAACACCGTCTCGATTAGTTCGCTCCGTTGTGAATATGTCGGTATTGTCGGCATTTACTTCCGTGCAGCGCGAAAACGAGTGATTGAGGCATAGCTCCATCATCTAAGTTAAATTGACGTTCATTTGAATTTATTATCTGAGCGGGTGAAATTTTGAAACCATTGGAATCATTGGAGGAAGGTAGTTTTAAAAACGTAAGAAGCGAATTAGCTGAGTTTCCATTCTCGCCTCCCAGCGACGTATCTCTGCATGCGAGGCCTTTTCAAACTGTCGCGGCCGCTGCGGAAGAACCCAAAGCCGGCGGCTTAAGGAAATAAGCCGCCGTAACCGCCGTCTATTCTAGAAGCAAATGAATTTTGCTAGCATTCTGTTCTACAGAACAAAACGAGCGACAATGGATTGGACAGTGCATTTGGCAGGCATTTAAAGTAGCAGTAAGAATCTGTGAGAACTCTAGTGCAAAGAGCGCAAATAAATTGATTGAGGGATAAGGCATATATTTTGCTCACACGATTCTAACTGTAAACTTTAATGACATTTTCCTTGACTCACTATTAGTCTTATGGCAAATTCCGGACCTTACCTTAATCGAGTTACCAATCCTATGGAAAGCGGAAAGTTATTGCCGTGCCTGGGCCAGTAGCACATCGGTCGCCACAGTTGGAGACTGTGGATCCGCTATTCACCGAGCCAGGCTCCTCAATCCAACCTAGCCAATCAGCGTCCTCCCTGCGCGAAGACTCAGCGGCTTTTCAATCTTTGCCTTGTGTCCTTTACGAGTGCAATGCCGCTTTTGAATTTACCTATGTATCAGAAAATATCTCTGAGCTGTTTGGTCTAGAGTCGAAAGAGCTAATTGGTAACCCACTGCTGTCGGACCAAAGAATTCCTGTTGAAGATCTTGTCTTGCTATCCAACCGGCTGGGCGAGCTAGAGCATCTCAATAAAAGAACTTCGCTAATGCATCGAATGCTGACCAGACGCGGCTTGCCCTTCTGGGTCGCCCATAGTCTTTGGAAAGCTAGTCTAAACGATACGACTGTAGTTCGAGGTTGCATCGTCCCGATGGATTACAACGGTCGGCTCCATAGTTCGGAACAGGCTGTTATTTCGCGGTTTGTTCACAAGATGGGCAACCATTTTCAGTTATTAAACCTTGTGGTCAACTCCCTAAGAAGAACCGTACCGGAGTCCAGAGAAACTTTGATGTTGCAAGAAACCGTGGAAAAGGCCATTGAGCTCACCCGTGGGTTTTCGGACTACAATCAGGCTCCTACATGCTTGTCTCGGGTTGAGTTGATGGACATTCTTCAGGCCACCGCCATGACGCGGCGATCTTCCTTCGAAAAAAAAGGAATCCACTTCGACAGCCAAATCCATGCGTCGGTAAACGGCGCCGTCATTCAAGCAGATCCGTATCTCTTGGAGCTAGCGATCGGGCATGTTCTTCAAAACGCCCTGGAAGCCACGGAAGCAGGCGCCCAAGTGACGCTTCAAGCAAGAGTGAAGTGTTCTGGCGATCGTGCTTCTGCCGCAAGTATATCGGTAATAGATTCCGGCTGCGGGATTGATGAGAATGCTCTGGCAAACGTAGTTGTCCCATTCTTTACTTCCAAAAAGAATCATGACGGTCTGGGGTTGAGCATGGCAGCTCGATTTATCGAGATACATGGGGGTATTTTACGGGTTACAAGCGCACAGGGAAAAGGTACCGAGGTGGAAATAGTACTCCCGCTAGAAGCCGAGGGGCAATCCTGCCTCCTTTAAATACATCTTCTACAGCCAGAACCAAGAAGTACGAGCTCGGCAATATCCAGCATGTATAGCGTACTAATTGTCGAAGACCATGATCGCCTGAGGGAACAACTCGGCCAGTTCTACGAGCAGGAAGGCTTCAAAGTAACGACGGCTGCCTGTGGAGAGGAGGGAATCGAAAAACTTTCACAAGAAAAGTTTGCAATCATAGTCTCCGACGTAAAGATGCCTGGGATTGATGGGTTTCAGTTAGCTCGGCACGTCCGGGAGAAATATCCTGACACCGATGTAATTTTAATCACTGCGTTTGGCAATATAAAACAAGCAGTTGAAGCAATGAAACTCGGGGCGAGTGATTATATCACTAAACCGTTTCAACCAGAGGCCATTCGGCTTGTAAGTGAGAAACTCATCGAAAGAAGACGGCTCCTGGAAGAAGTTAGAGAACTAAGACAGCGAGTTCAGGAGGAGCATAATCTTGAAAACATACTAAGCAAAAGCCCGAAGATGCTCAAGGTCTTTGAATTAATTCGATCTCTTGCCGAGACTGATTCAGGGGTCATGATTACTGGAGAGACGGGGACGGGAAAGGAGCTGGTCGCCCGCGCGATACATAATTTAAGCCGGCGGAAAAGTAGACAATTCGTTGCGATCAACTGTGGTGCTTTCCCGGATACGCTCCTTGAAAGCGAGCTTTTTGGGTATGAAAAGGGCGCTTTTACAGGTGCAGTCCAAAGTCGTGGAGGAAAAATCGAGCTTGCCGACGGAGGAACACTCTTCCTCGACGAAATCGAAGCGATGGCCGCGCCGATGCAAGTCAAGCTGCT
>JAHKKJ010000012.1 GCA_020027655.1 Deltaproteobacteria bacterium
GACATCGCTGATGGGTTTACTTTCCCTGGCCGCCTCAGCGCCTACTTTTGCGGCCAGCTCCTCGGTGAGAAGTTGGCCTTCGAGCAACGCTTCGGCATTACGTGCACAAAGCGGCGTCGGCGCGACGGCACCGAGAACGATCCGAACGCCGCTGCAGCGTTTGTCAGCGGTGATATTATAAGCAACGGCAACCCCGACGTACGCCAGATCCATCATGTCGCGGGGCGAGAATTTGATGTATTCACCGACGAGTTGTGAACTCGTTTTCGGGATAATAATTTCGGTGAGAATTTCGTCCGGGCTCATAATGGTCTGGCCCGGGCCGCGAAAGAATTCTTCCAGGGCAACAATCCTTTCGCCACCGGCGTCGACGATTTTTGCGGTTGCATTCAAGGCGATCAGACTCGGCGCCACGTCGGCGGATGGCGTGGCGTTGGCCATATTGCCCCCGACGGTTGCCCGGTTTCTGATTTGAATCGACCCCACCTCTGCCGCGCTCTGGCAGAGAAACGGATATTTCTTGTTGAGGAGTGGATCAGTCTCGATCTCGCGCATCGTCGTCAGCGCGCCGATGGTGATGCTCCCGTCGGCATTCTCCCGAATTCCCGAAAGACCGGGGACTTTTTTAAGGTCCACCACATATTTCGGGATCAGCCCCTTTTCTTTGATGGCGATCACCAGATCGGTACCGCCGGCAAGAAAACGGCCGCCCGCACCTTTGTCCTTCAACAGGCGACTCGCTTCCTGCAGCGTGGTCGGTTGATACATTTCGAGCGGTTCCGGACGCTTCATGAATCCAAATCCAGCAAAGTCAACTCAATACTACACGATCGGCTTCAGCATGCGGCCGATGGGTTTTCCGCAAGGCTCGCCGTCTCGCATTTGAACCTGGCCGCGCACGACGGTGTAAACCGGCATCCCTTTGACCTTCCAACCGTGCCACGGAGAAGGTTTGTTCTTGCTATGAAGTTTGTTGACGTCGATGGTACCCTCTTTGTCCATATCGATGATTGTGATGTCGCCGTCGGATCCGAGGCGGATCGCGCCCTTCTTCGGATAAATCTGCCACACCTTCGCCGGATTTTCACAGGCGACCTTGACGTATTGATTCAGCGTCAATCTGCCTTTATTAACCTCCGTGAGAATCAGCGGGACGCCGGTCTCGACGCCGCAGAAGCCGGAGATGCAGTCCCAGATCGCCGGCTTCGTCAGTTTGCCGTAGATATCCGAACCTTTTTCGTCCAGCGTGTGCGGAGAGTGGTCTGTGGCCAGCGTATCGACAAAACCCTCGCGTAGACCTTGCCACAGCACTTCCGCGTGATCCTTGGTGCGAACCGGCGGGTTCATTTTTAGCAAAGAGCCGACGTTGTCCATATCGTTGGGCTCGCGCAATAAGTAATGCGGTCCGGTTTCGGCCGTAACTCTCAAGCCGCGGGCCTTGGCATCGCGCACCATATAAGCCGCCTGCTTGGAGCTCATGTGGAAGACGTGGAGCTTGGTGCCGAAGGTCTCGGCAAAGAATAAAGCGTGGTGGACTGACTCGGCTTCGCAAATATCGGGACGGGAAGCTTCCCAGTAGCGCGATTCATTTTTACCCTCGGTCTTTAGCTTGTTGGTGCAATAGGCCATGATCTGGCGGTTCTCGGCGTGGATGCCTAAAGGCAACTTGGATTGAGCGATATAGTCGAACGCCTCCATGCACATGCCGTCGTCGGGGAAGGGCAGATTGCCGATCGTTTCTCCGAAGAAGATTTTGAAGCCGATGGCGCCGGCCGCGGCCATGGGCAGAATATCCTTGGTGTTGGTCTGCACAACGACGCCGGTAACGCCGAAATCGACGAGCGACTTTGCCTCTCCCAGTTGCTGTTTGACCTTTACTTGCTCGGCATCTGCGGTCGGCGGCACGGTATTGGGCATGTCGACGACGCTCGTAATACCGCCGCAGACAGCCGCGGTGGAGCCCGTGGTGAAGTCTTCTTTGTGGGTCATGCCGGGCTCCCTGAAGTGAACGTGCCCATCAATGATGCCCGGAAGGATGTGCTTGCCCTTGGCGTCGATTTCCTCTTTGCCCTGGGGCAATTGATCGTTTGAACCGATTGCGACGATCTTTTCATTGCCGATCGCGACGCCGCCCTGAAAAATTTCCGTGGGTGTCACCACCCAGCCGTTTTTAATAACCAGATCTGCTGCCATTGTCTTTCCTTTCTCTTAATTTATGTTTCCGAATTAGCTTACGGTTCCGGTGTAACGAAATTCACGAATCTCCTGTCTCTGCTTAAGATCGGATAGGACGTTGTCTTTGCCCGCTCGAATATGCGCGCGAATAATTTTCACGGCCTCTTGAGTGTTGCGCCTCTTTATGGCCTGCAGAAGTCTCATGTGTTCCTGATGGGCTGTGATGCCGCGTGTGGGATCATAGAGGCCGTCGGTTCTTCGCTTCAAAATGATGCGCTCAAAAACCTGCGCGAGCGTCTTGGTCAGCGTCTCATTGCCGGAGAGGCGAGCAATCTCGAGATGTATGTCTTGATCGTAAACCAACCGGTGGCGAGTAAATCGCTTTTGGACATCCTTGCCGTAAAGATTGATCTTCGCCGACAGCCCGGTGAATGCAGCCTCCGTAAGATTTTCTATAGCTTTTTCTACGGCGAAGGCTTCCAAGGCTTCGCGCAGTTGATAGAGTTCGTCCGCCTCTTGCAATCTAATTTCTTTACAGATAAAACCCCGGTTCGGCAGGAGGGAGACGTATCCTTCCTGAACCAAACGGGTCAACGCTTCACGCACGGGAGTTCTGCTTACACCGAGGCGCTGACTGAGTTCTTGGTGGTGAAGCTTTTGACCCGGCAGAATTTCATTGCAAAGAATTAAGGTTTTAATTTGACTGTAAACTTGCCCAGAGAGATTCTCGGTTCGCCTTGCTCTAGGCTTAATTTTTTCCACCAGGGAGGCCATGAAGATCGATTTGCATGAAAAAGTTTATGCAAAGTTTCGTCGCGAACCTATCCGATCCATTCTTGGTTGTCAATAAATCCTCAAGCGAGCTTGAAAAAAGATTTGAAAATGATAATTCCTAGTGCGATCTTTGATCGTGGCTAATCGATCCAGTAGCGTTCTTTGCCCTGAAAGCGGGCAACCAAACCTATTCTAAGGAGGCAATGTGGCACAGACTAAGTTACAGGCGGTCGGATTACGGCATGAGTACTATCAACCGCGAACCGGCGGAAGACTCTTGGCACTGGACAATATTAACCTGCAAGTCGATGACGGTGAGTTTGTCACCATCGTTGGCCCGAGCGGCTGCGGCAAAACCACTTTTATCAATCTCTGCGACGGATTGCTTACCCCCACCGCGGGCAAGATCACGATCGATGGTGTCACGGTCACCGGCCCGGGAATCGACCGCGGGATGGTGTTCCAGGATTCCTGCCTGATGCCATGGCGCACCGTGTTCAAGAACGTTCTCTTTGGGTTGGAATGCCAGGGCTTAGATAACGGGGAGGGTCAAGAGCGCGCGCGCAAGTTCATCAAGCTAGTAGGCCTCGAGGGTTTCGAAGATCACTACCCCCACGAGCTGTCCGGCGGTATGCAGCAGCGGTGTAACTTGGCCCGGGCACTCACCGTAGATCCGAAGATTCTTATTATGGATGAGCCGTTCGCCGCCCTCGACGCTCAGACCCGCGAGATTATGCAATTAGAATTATTGCGCATCTGGAACGAAGCCAGGAAAACGATTCTTTTCATTACCCACCAGATCAACGAAGCTATTTATCTAGCGGATCGAGTGATTGTCTTCGGCGCACGGCCTGGGAAAGTGAAAGAGATGATTAAGGTCGATATTGCTCGCCCCCGGAAGCTCGCCGTAAAACGGGAGAAAAAATTCCTGGAGTACGAAGATCATCTCTGGAACCTGATTGAGGAAGAAGTGAAGAAGACCATGGTCGCGGACCAGGTAATACACAATATCGACGCCTAACCCGGAGCAGGAGTTGCAGGGTGCGGAGGCTCAACTCCCAGACCCTTATTCTGATAGGGGCGACGCTTTTCGTTCTCTATTTGGCAGGTGTGCCGCTCCTCATGCTCCTCTATGGGAGCATCCGCAGCGCACCGATTGGAGAGCCCGGGGCGACCTATACTATTCAGAACTACGTCAAGGCTTATTTCGATAAGGAGTTCTACTTCCTTTTTCTGAACTCAGTGTATTATGCCCTGGGCACTTGCGTCGTCACTTTCTTGATCGGAACATTCCTCGCTTGGGTAAGCGAAAGAACCAACACGCCGTTCAAAAAGCTCTTTGTGGTGATGGCGCTGATCCCGTTTATCATTCCGGGAATTCTTAGCACCATCTCGTGGATTCTCTTGCTCAGTCCGAAGATCGGCTTGATTAACCTGGTCATTAAGAATTTATTGGGCCTGGAGTCAGCACCCTTTAACATTTATACCATGTGGGGGATGATCTGGGCTGAGTCTATTCACCTCTATCCGCTGGTTTTTCTTCTGATGTCGGCGGCTTTCCGCAACATGGATACGTCCCTAGAGGAAGCGGCGCTCACGGCGGGATCCAGCACGTTCACTACCTTCACGCGGGTTACGCTGCCGCTGATGCGTCCGGCCATGTTCAGCGTGCTTTTGGTCATATTCATTCGCGGGATTGAGGCATTCGAAGTCCCGGCCCTGATTGGCGTGCCTGCCAAGATCTCGGTCTTCACGACCAAGATCTTTCTTGCCATTCATCAATTCCCATCGGATTTTGGCTTGGCAGGCGCCTATGCGGTGACCTTGCTGGCGATCAGTACGACCGGTGTGCTGATTTACGGAAGAATCACGCGTCGGGAGGAGCGCTACGCTACGGTGACCGGCAAGGGCTATCGACCGCGGGTCATAGACCTGGGTGGCTGGAAATACGTGACCTGCGCGATTGCTTTCCTGATATTTTTGCTCGCCGTGATTTTTCCCGCCTTTATTCTTTTGTGGTCTTCGTTCATTCCCTATTACGGCGTACCCTCTCTCGAACTCATGGGCAAAATGACTTGGGCCAACTTCCACTATATTTTGAACTATCCGCTAGCGTTAACCGCGTTTAAAAATAGTTTTTATCTGTCCGTAGGCTCGGCAACTTTGGTCATGCTTTTGACCTCGATCATCGCCTGGATCACGGTCAAAACCAAATTGCCGGGGCGCGCATTGCTGGATAACATGACGTTTATCCCGATCGCCATGCCGGGAATCGTCCTCGGGGTGAGTCTCATCTGGGTCTATTTGACCCTGCCGATTCCGATCTATGGAACTATCTGGGTTTTGCTTTTGGCGTACATCACCAAGTTCATGCCGTATGGAATTCGGGCGGCCTCTGCCTCGATGATTCAGATCAATAAAGAGCTCGAAGAGGCGTCGTTTACAGCGGGCGGTACCTGGTTTCAAACTTTCAGAAAAGTGATTCTGCCACTTTTAATGCCCGGTTTCACCGCGGGCTGGATCTATATCAGCATCATTGCCCTCCGAGAGCTTTCAACCTCGATCTTACTTTACTCGTACAACAGCACGGTGCTTTCGATCATGGCATTTGACTTATGGGAGGGCGGTCAATACACCTATGTGTGTGCGTTAGGAGTGTTGATGGTTTTGTTGCTCCTCGTGATGGCATTTACCGCGCGCAAACTGGGAGCCAAAATAGGTATCGCCGAATAGAGAATCGGTCAAAAGGTGATCGTTTGGCGGCTCATGACAGGTAACGAAATTCGGGAGGCGCAATGGCAGAGAAAAGAGACATGGTGCAGATCGACTCCTTGGAAAAATACTTTGGCGAAGACAAGGAGCGGGTGCATGTCCTCAAGGGCGTTTCGCTTAACATCCCTGAGGGTTCACTCTATACTTTTTTAGGTCCGAGCGGATGCGGCAAGACCACGACCCTTCGTTGTGTTGCCGGTCTGGAACGACCGGACGGGGGTAAGATCAACATCGGAAGTCAAACCGTTTTCGCCTCCGGTGAGCGGGTTTACGTTCCGACGAATAAGAGACCCATTGGCATGGTTTTCCAATCCTATGCGATCTGGCCGCATATGACCGTGGCGGAGAACGTTGCCTATCCCTTGACGATTCAGCGCCGCCCAAAGACTGAGATCAAGCAGAGGGTTTCGGATGTTCTCAAGATCGTCGGTCTCGACGGCCTGGAAGATCGGCCTGCTCCGAAACTTTCCGGTGGTCAGCAACAGCGGGTCGCCTTTGCCCGAGCCCTGATAAACGAGCCTAAGGTCATGCTGTTGGATGAACCTTTGAGTAATCTCGATGCGAAGTTGCGTGTCCAGATGAGGTCCGAAATTAAGGCCTTGCAGAGAAGAACCAACATTACGACGATCTTTGTGACCCACGATCAGGCGGAAGCCTTGGCTATTTCGGATCAGATCGCCGTCATGCATGGCGGCAAGCTCATTGAAATAGGCTCGCCTCACCAGCTTTACAGCCGTCCGAAGAGAAGGTTTACGGCGACCTTTTTGGGGCTCACCAATCTGATCGCAGGCAAGGTGCTGGAGGTGGACGGGGATTCCAGGCCCGGCAAGATGCAGACAAAAAAAGGCATCCTTAGCTTCATCCCGGCACCCGGTTTGAAAAAAGACCAAGCAGCGGTCATTTCGATCCGGCCGGAAAATATCCCGGTGCACAAAGAAAAGCCGCGCTCCTTAGACAACGTTGTCGAAGGAACGGTCAAAGAAGCGATATTCATGGGCGATGCTTATCATTGTAAAATCGCGGTGGGGGATGACGTTTTGGCTGTGCATACCCACCCATTTCACAGTATCAGCCCCGGGGAGAAGGTCTACCTCCATTTGGATCCAAAGAGTTGCAATGGCCTACCTGCGGATGATACGGAAGGTATTGATGAAAGTATGTTGGGCGACTAGAATACACGATCGGTTTTTCGTGAAAGGAGAGTCAAATCTATGACTGCATTAGAAGCGCGAAAGCTCGCTGAGGAAGATATCAGGGCCGGTAAAACTCCGAGCTACACAGATCTGCGCGAATGGCTGGAAATAGTTGACAGCTTTGGTGAACTCAAAAAGGTCGATAACGTCGATTGGAATCTGGAGATGGGAACTCTCTCGGAATTGATAGCGCGGGAGAGCAAGGGCCCCGTTCCAGCGGTTTTGTTCGATAACGTCAAGGATTATCCCAAGGGCTATCGGGTTCTCTTCGCTCAGAACGCTTCGTTTAAGCGGATGGCATTGAATCTGGGTTTGCCGATGGATCTTGCGAACTTGGATTTGGTTCGGGCGCTGCGCCAGAAGCTGGTAACCCATCAGCCGATTCCTGCCAAGACCGTCACGAAAGGCCCGATCCTGGAGAACGTGATGTCGGGTAATGACGTCAACCTTCTCAAGTTCCCGGTTCCGCTCATTCACGAGCTGGATGGCGGACGATTCATAGGCACCGCTTGCCTGGTCATAACCCGGGATCCGGAAGAGGGGTGGGTTAACTTTGGCGCCTATCGCGGCATGGTACAAGACGAAAAGAGCATGAGCTGCTACATCTCGCCGGGTAAGCATGGAACCATCCAGCGGTCGAAATACTTCGAGAAAGGCAAGCCCTGCCCGGTCATTATCTGCGTCGGGCAAGATCCGGTCCTTTTCATGGTCTCAGGTAACGAAATCGACTACGGCGTTTCGGAATTCGACTACGCCGGTGGCTTGAAGGGATCGCCCATCGAAGTTATCGAAGGCAAAGCTACCGGGTTACCCTTCCCGGCTCATGCCGAAATCGTCATCGAAGGGTTTATGGACCCCAATGATCGCAAGACCGAGGGTCCGTTCGGTGAATGGACCGGCTACTATGCCAGTTCCAGCCGGCCGGAACCGGTTGTCCGCGTGCAAAACATCTATTATCGCAATGATCCAATTCTTACTTGTGCACGACCCGGCCGTCCGCCGTCGGATTACTCCATTGCCAAGTGCATGGTGAAATCGGCGCTCATTTGGGAACAGGTTGAGAAATGCGGCGTGCCCGATGTTAAGGGCGTATGGTGTCACGAGGCCGGCGGGGGCCGCTTGTTCAACATCATCTCCATCAAACAGCGGTATCCAGGCCATGCGCGGCAGGCGATGCTGGCTGCTTCACAAGTCCACGCCGGTGCCTATCTCGGCCGCTATGTCATCGTCGTCGACGAGGATATTGATCCGACCAATACGTTCGACGTCATCTGGGCATTGGCCAGCCGCTCGGATCCCGTTGAATCCATCGAGATCCTGCGCCGTTGTTGGAGCGGCCCGCTCGATCCGCGAATTCAACCAGGCAAGAAGGGCTTCAACTCTCGCGCCGTCATCGATGCATGCCGTCCTTTTGAGTGGATGAAAGATTTCCCGCCGGTCGCGGAGTCCACTCCGGAACTAAAGGAAAAGATTCGAGCGAAGTGGAAGAAGGTAATCGAAGGCTAAGCCCCAATTTTCAATCGACCTTACCAAGGGGGTGGCTGTTTAGGATGCCCACCCCCTTTTTTCTTCTTGAGTTTACAATCTAATCGGAAGGCGTTCCTTAAGAACAATTTCTTTCGGTGTCACGTAGGCCACGTAGGGCAATGCTTCGACGCCGACCTTGACGGCTCTGCGCAGCCAGCGCCCATACTCCGCGTCAATTTCGTCGGCGGGTCGAAAGACGCTGCAATCATTCCGCTGGATGACAAATACCACAGCGGCCCGATGCCCCTTGCGCCGAAGCCACATTAGTTCCTTGAGATGCTTCGTGCCGCGTTCGCTCACCGCGTCGGGGAAAGCAGCCGCGCCGTCGACCGCAAGGGTGACGTTCTTTACCTCCACGAAACAAGAACCATTACTCCCTTCCAGGCAAAGGTCGAGCCGCGTTCCTTGACGGGTAACGACTTCGCGCCGCACATTGTCGTAGCCTTTCAGCTCTGGAATTGCGCCCCAAGCGATGGCTTCGGCTACGAGGCGATTTGGGTGCATCGTGTTGATGCCCACCCAAGTTCGGCCGACTCCAATGATTTCCCAGGTGTAAAAGAGCCGCCGCCCTTCTTTGTCGCTGCGCGAGATATACACCACGCTGCCGGGCTCTTTGCAGCCCATCATGCTGCCCGTGTTTGTGCAATGTGCGGTGACGATTTCACCGCTGGGCAACCGCACGTCGGCGAGAAAACGTTGGTAACGTTGGACGAGGGTTCCCCGGATCAGACGTGACGGAAAGCGCATGGCAAAAGTTTATAGCTGAAGTTGCCATTAATTCCCAATAGGGCGAAAGCTTTCTTGAACTACAGATGACGCTTTGTTAGTTTCGACGGGAAGCTGTTTGAAGATGGACAAACCATGGAAAAGTCAGAACTCAAATACGTAGGTCGTAGCGTTCCGAGAGTCGACGGCATCGAAAAAGTTACGGGTCAGGCGAAGTTTCTTGGTGACTTGGTCGTTGCGGGTATGCTTCATGGCAAGATCCTGCGCAGCTCCTATCCCCACGCACGCATTCTTTCTATCGACACCTCAAAGGCAGAGACTTTGCCGGGGGTCGCAGCCGTGCTGACGGCCGCGGATCTTGGTGACCGCGTGCCCACCTACAATGGTCGTCCGGTGATTGCCGCGAACAAAGTTCGTTATGTCGGTGAACCCGTAGCGGCGGTGGCGGCGACGGATCTGGCGACGGCTGAAGAGGCGGCGTCCCTTATCGAAATACAATACGAAGAACTCCCGCCCGTGATCGGGATCGACGCGGCCCGTGCCAATGGCGCCCCGCTGATTCACGAAGATCACAGTGACAACATCTGTAGCCACGAGCGGGTCGAGCGCGGCAACATAGAAGAAGGACTGGCTCAGTCGGATGTTGTAGTCGAAGATCACTTTACCTTTCCAATGGTTTACCACTACGCCATGGAGCCTCACTCTGTCATCGCCCAGTGGAACGATGAGGGAGTTACGGTCTGGTCCTCGGCGCAGCATCCGTTCCAGGTGCGTAACGACATAGCCAAGATATTTCGCATTCCGCCGTCGCGAGTACGGATGGTGATCTCTTATTTGGGCGGCGGCTACGGGAGTAAGTCGTATACCAAGTTTGAACCGCTGGTGGTAGCACTGGCGCGAAAGGCGCGTGCGCCTGTACGCGTGTGCAATTCAGTTTCCGACTCGATGCTCACGGTGCGGCGCCACTCGGCCCAGGTGAGAGTTAAGACCGGTTTCAAGCAGGACGGTACCCTTATGGCACGGGAGGCCGAGATTTATCTGGACACCGGCGCCTACGACGACAATGGGCCGCAGGTGACGATCCGCGCAGCGACGCGGGTTTTGGGCCCTTACCGGATTCCCAATATTTTGACCAACGCCTACTCCGTCTACACAAACTCCGGCTCCGCGGGCTCTTTTCGCGCCATCGGTGCGCCGCAGGTTATTTTCGCTGGCGAGTCACAGATCGACATTGCCGCGGCCCGTTTGGGAATAGACCCGGTGAAACTCCGGCTTAAGAATTTACTGAGAAAAGATGAAGAGCTGCGTCCGGGATTAAAGGGCATCGATGCCAATCTGGCTTCAGGATTGAAGAAGCTTATCAACGCTAGCCAGTGGAAAACATCGGCCAGGAAAAAGGCCGCGCCCGTCGGCCTCGCCTGCGCCGTGACCAATGCCGGCGCAACTCCCGTCTCGATATCGATGGCTCGCATGCAATCAGACGGCGTTGTGAATATCTTGGCCGGCAGCACGGAGATGGGTCAAGGTGTGCGCACGGTTCTTGCGCAGATCGCCGGTGAAGAGCTTAGTGTGCCCTTGGATCAGATTGCCATTCTGGGCGCGGATACAAAAGTCACCCCTTACGATAGCTCCACCGGTTCCAGCCGGTCGACGACTTGCATGGGCAACGCGGTGCAGGCCGCGGCGCGTGATCTGAAGAAGCAGCTCATCAAAATCGCCGCCGACGCATTTCGCGTCGCCCAGGGTCAAGTCAAGCTGCAGGATGGCGCGCTGATTTGCGGCGAAGGGCGCTTAAGCTTCAAGGAGGCATTGGAGCGGCGCTTTGGCAAAGGTTCGGGCGGCGAGCTCATCGGTCGCGGAGAGACAGGTCCCGAAATTGCCGACAACAGGCTGCCGGTTTTTTGGGAGGTGGGAATGGGGATGGTAGAGTTGGCGGTTGACCAAGAGACCGGCCAAGTGCGGATCAAACGGCTGATCTCGGTAGCTGATGTCGGAAAGGCGATTCATCCCGAAGGATGCATTGGGCAAGAAGAGGGCGCAGCCATGATGGGGATCGGTCACACGTTATTCGAACAGATGCTCTACGATGCGAACGGGCAGCTGCTCAATCCGAATCTCGTAGACTATCGATTGCCGACCTTCGACGATGTGCCCGAGGAATTTCATACGGTGCTCGTTGAAAACCACGACGGACCGGGTCCCTATGGCGTGCGAGGCATGGGTGAGGGAGGACTTCTGTCAGTGGCGCCGTCGGCGACCAACGCCTTTGCGCGGGCGACCGGTGTCCGCATAAGGGATCTTCCGCTGACTCCGGAGCGGGTGTGGCGTGCGCTAAAGGAGCCGAAACCGGAATCATCCACCTGACGCGACCGTCTATCACTCCGATCGACGAAAAGGAAGAGGTAATGATGATTGCGACGGACACTCGAGGATTCCAAATCAAATCAGCAACCGAATCTGATGTTTCGGTCATTCTTTCTTTTGTCAAGAAGCTTGCTCGCTACGAGCGGCTGTTGCATGAGGTAGTCGCCACAAAAGAGTTGCTCCGGGAGACCCTGTTCGGTAAACGGCGAACGGCGGAAGTTGTCATTGGCTACCTCGAAACTAAGCCCGTCGGTTTTGTTCTGTTCTTTCACAATTATTCCACGTTCTTAGGGAAACCAGGTCTCTACATCGAGGATCTCTTCGTGGATGAAGACTACCGCAGGCGCGGCTACGGTCGCGCGTTGTTGCTCCATGTAGCGCGACTGGCGAAGCAACGTGGCTGCGGCCGGCTCGAATGGTCGGTGCTTGACTGGAATCAGCCGGCGATCGACTTTTATAAGAAACTAGGAGCTTTGCCGATGAACGAGTGGACGGTCTTTCGAGTCGCAGGTAAGAGCCTAGATGAACTGGCCGGTGAGTAAACGGAGACGACGTTCATCCTTGGCTACGATCCCGGTCGTTTGCTTGAAATCACTTTGTGTTGGTCTGGGCTCGGAGGGGCACTTCAATGGAGATACAAGTCCCTTTGCCCGGAGCCGTTTCAATGGCGAGATGACCGCCGACCTTCTCGATTCTTTCTCTCATTCCCTTAAGGCCAAAACCGCCGCCGCCTACCACGGAACTTTTGTCAAATCCAACTCCGTTGTCTCTCAGGTCGACGCAGCAAGTAGTCTGGTTCTGAGTCAGGGACAAATTCAATTCGCTTGCGCGAGAGTGGCGTATGGCATTGATGATTCCCTCTCGTAACGCAAAGTATAACTCTTGCTCGACTTCATAGGGGAGATCGTGCGCGTCAATCGCGCATTCGAACTCAAGTTTCAATCCCGTCCGCGCGCGGAAGATTTCCATTTCATCTTTGAGTCTTCGTTCCAGAGAGCCGGCAGCCAAATGGACGACTTGCTTCTCTAGCAAAAGACTCCGAATCTCCGTCGCGGCTTTGTGAGCGGCTTCCGCGATCGTTTTAAGTTCCCGCTCGAGCTGCTTGGGTTTGCTTATCAGTTCGTTAAGGCAAAGCTCGGAGCGCAACTGAATAGTGGTCAGCAGCTGGAGTACGCGGTCGTGCAACTCTCGGGAGATACGCCGCCGCTCTTCCTGAACAGCTGCCGCGGCAACCGCGCTCTGAAGGCCGGTCCTGCTATTCCGTTTGTTTTTCAAGTTTATCTAAAGTCGCTACTAGGACCAAAAGACCAGTCGGTTGATTACTCGACCAATCATTGTCCCTGTTCGGCGCTGCCTAAAACACATAATATGAGAAAGATTCCCCATTTGGAAAGATTATTTCCGCGCATCGCGAAGGTCGCAGGTTTCACCAAAAGGCTATCACTGAGCAATCGCCTGCTGGACAAACAAGCTTTCCACCGGCGATGCCGGGTTCATTAAAATTCCCAAAGCTAGCAGCCGTGTACCGCAGCCGTCTGGACCTGTCAAGTTACTTTTTAGCGCTGATCTAAGTCGTCCAAAAGGGGGAAAATGCCCCTCAAGCTGGTGATTCGTAGCGAAGGATTCGAATTGCTTTCGCCGTTACGTTCGACCAACACTCCCTTCAGCCCGGCCTTGTTGGCGCCATGAAGATCCTTCTCTTCACTATCGCCGACGTGGAGAGCGTCACCGGCTTTCAGACTGTGCCGTTCCAGGGCTGTGTGAAAAATCTGTTGATCGGGTTTCGCATAACCAACGCGGCTTGAGACAAAAATATGCTCGAACCAATGAGCGGCGCCAAGGCCTTCGAGGATGCCAATCAGACGCGAGTCAAAGTTTGAGATCACACTGAGGACCATGCCGCGCTTTTCCAAGGCAGACAAAGTTTCGGCCACCTCCGGGTAGAGGGTCCAAGCAACAGGTTGAGCGAAGTAAGCAAAAAGCTCGGCAAAGTAGTCGTCAAATCGCTGAAACCCATCCCAAGGTTCAAAGATGCGCCGTACCAGATCCTTCCACCAGGCGCGCTCCAGATCTTCGATACGCGCTGCCGGCGCGCCGGGAAAGGCCAGGGGCGGCGCGGAATGAAAGCAGAGTCGAAATCTCTCTGCGATCTCCGCCGCTGAAACCTCGATGCCGTATTTCCGCGCCAAGACGGCGTAGGTTTCGCCGACCCGGCGCGCGGGTTTGATAAGTGTGCCCGCGGCGTCCAAAAAAATTGCCTTGATGGCCATGTTCTACGCTAAGTGTTAAACTAGTCCCAATTGCAACGAAGCTATCATTCTCTATAATGGAAATCGATGGCAAGTAAAGACGCGTTAATTGTGGTCGATGTCCAAAACGATTTCTGTCCAGGGGGGGCTCTGGCGGTAAAGGACGGCGACCAGGTTGTTCCTGTTCTTAACGGCTACATTGATAAATTCACCAAAGCCGGCTTGCCGATCTTTGCCACTCGCGACTGGCATCCGGCAAAGACGAGTCATTTCAATACCAGTGGTGGCCCTTGGCCGCCGCACTGTATCCAAGGGAGCAAGGGAGCCCAATTTCATCCGGACTTGAAGCTACCGCCCGACACGGTGATCGTATCAGCCGGAATGGGTTCGGATGAAGACGGCTATTCAGGCTTTCTCGGAATAAATGACAGCGGAGCAAAATTAGTTGACTTGTTGCGACAGCGAAATATCGAGCGCATTTTTGTCGGCGGATTGGCAACGGACTATTGCGTTAAGCATACCGTGCTCGACGGTCTCAGAGAGAAATTCAAGGTTGTCTTGCTCACAGACTCCGTTCGTGGCGTGAATCTGAAGCCTGGAGATTCGGAACGCGCCATCGCAGAAATGCTTCATGCCGGCGCAGAGATTGTGACGGACCTACAGCGATTTACCGAATAACCTGCGTACACTCATGGGCATGCCGACCGGCTTTTACCTTGATCCTTTTCCTTCCCTGCTTAACCTTCGGTAAGAGCGATTGTCGAAATAGCCTATCTGGCATTTTTAATGATCCCATTTGATGAAGTCGCGAAGAAAAGAGTTGCTATGCCTTACCAATACGACGAGGAACTAAACACCGCCGAGCGTGCTGCTCGGGAAGCGGGACAGATCATCAAAAAACTGTTCAAGGGCAAGTTTGATGTTCACGAGAAAAGTAAGAATAACCCGGTAACTACGGCCGATCTGGAAGCCAACCGTAAAATCCGCGAAATCATTCAAGGAAGATTCCCTGAAGACGGCTGGCTTTCTGAAGAAGACGGCGATGATTCTCGCAGATTGGCGTCATCAAGGGTCTGGATCATCGACCCCATTGACGGTACGAAAGAGTTTATTGAAGGAGTGCCCCAGTTTGCCGTTTCGATCGGCTTCGTGGTGGAGGGACGACCGAAAGTGGCGGTGATTTATAATCCGATTGAGGATCGAATGTACCGAGCCGCTGCGGGGCAAGGGGCGGAGCTCAATGGCGAACGAATTCGCGTTACTCCCCGACGAGAAATACATGGCGCCTTATTGTTGGTGAGCCGTTCGGAGCCGCTGCGCAAATTTCAAATTTTCGTGGACCTTTGTGAAATCCAATCCGTCGGCAGCATTGCCTATAGGCTGGCGAAAGTCGCCGGTGGAGAGGGCGACGGTACCTTAACCTTCCGGTCAATCCACGAGTGGGATGTCTGCGCCGGTGTGCTTATGGTGGAGGAGGCAGGTGGTAAGGTTGTCGATGGCAATGGGAAGACACTTTTGTTCAATCGACGGGAGACCAAGCACCATGGCATAGTCGCCGCGAACGAAAAGCTGACTGATGCAATACAGGGTTTGGTGGCTACGGTTCTGATACAGAAATAGGCAAACGTTACTGCGGAGATGTCACGATGTCGCGTTGTGCTTATTGTGGAGAGCGGGCCGGGTTTTGGTCCCGTATGTGTGCCGACTGTAAGAAGTTAATGGCATGCGTCCAGGAACTTCGAGGCCGGGTGGGCTACGGTGAGTTTCTCGATGGTCTAGAGCGCACAGGTGTTGCCAAAGAGAAGATCATGGCTTTTCTCAAGGCTGACCCCGACGGAAGCGGCAGCATTCAGGATCAAGTCACTGCTGAAATGACCACTGAGCTGATGAAGGTTATGGGAATCTCCGGCCGGCAAACAGCAGAAGAGGTGAAGCGGATTCGGGATACGGCGGCAAAGGATTCTAAGTAGTTACCGGAATCTCGACGCATATGGCACTTACGATTTATCTTTCCCTCTTTTTTCTGATCGCCTATCTTGTCGGCCTGGCGATTCACCGGGCTCTTTTTTTACGCGACAAGCGGCGCATGATGCAGGAAAGCCGCGCCGGGGGAAAGATCGTCGCCCGCGTAGCCGACGTGGAACCGGGGGAAGTAAAGAAATTCTCGATTATTTGCCAGAAGTACCGCGTGGCCGGGTTTTTAGTGAATGATGGCGGACGCTTTCATGCCTATGTGAATCGGTGCCGGCACATGCCGACGCCCTTGGATTTTATCCGCGATCAGTTCGTCAGCGAGGATGGGCGGTACCTCATGTGCTACACGCATGGGGCGCTCTACGAGCGTGGAACGGGACTGTGTGTATCTGGCCCGTGCGAGGGAGAGTCCCTTTATCGGCTGCCAGTTTGCATAGACCAGGGCGACGTCTTGGTGAGCTGTCCGGAAGGAAATATTTCACACCTGGCTGATTGAGCAACAAAGCATGAGTTTGAAACGAACCAAGAAAGAAGCCAAAAGAAAACTCGTTGGCGAAGTCAGCGAGCTTACGCCCGGTATGACCAAGAAGTTTACCTTGAGCAACGGGAAGTATAGCGTCGAAGGCATGATCCTCAACTATCAGGGATCTCTGTACGCCTACGTGAACCGGTGCCCCCATATTGGTATCTCGTTGGATTGGGTGGATAACCAGTTTTTTACTATCGATGGTCGTTACCTTATGTGCGCCAACCACGGTGCGACCTTCGAGCCGGCGACTGGGGCGTGTATCTGGGGGCCGTGCGTGGGTGCCGCGCTCCAGAGCGTGGCCCTCGAGTTAGAGGGTGCAAAGATTTTTGTCCAGTGCCCCCGTGGGGGTGACCAGGATTGAAAGTTCTAAAGCGCGTCGAAAGGATAATTGATGAGCGATTGTCTTTTCTGTGGCATCGTTGAAGGCCAAGTTAAAGGTGATGTCGTTTACCGAGACGAATCCGTAGTCGCCTTCAGGGACATCCGTCCCCGAGCGCCGGTCCATATCTTGATCATTCCGCGCAAGCATGTCGCTACGATTCAGGATCTGGAAGCGAAGGACCAAGCCGTTGTTGGTCAGATTTTTCTTGTCATCGCAAAACTGGCGCGCGAGCAGGGTATTGCTGAGCGTGGTTTCCGTGTGGTTGTCAATTCAGGCGCTGACGCGGGCCAGACCGTTTTTCACCTGCATTTTCATCTGTTGGGCGGACGTCATTTTACTTGGCCCCCGGGATAGGGGAGAAATCAGATGCGTGCCGAAAACAACGTCGGAGGATTCCATGACAACCGTTGAATGGCGGAGTCCCGCAAGTGAAATGGCCGTCCAGCAGTTCGATAGCGCCGCCGGTATACTCCATCTCGATCCGAACGTGGCGGCGCGGTTACGCAGGCCCGAACGCGCCTTGATCGTCAGCGTCCCTACTCGGATGGACGATGGCAGAGTTCATGTCTTTACTGGCTATCGCGTTCAGCACAACGACGTATTGGGGCCGTTTAAGGGAGGCATTCGTTATCATTCGGAAGTAGACCTCGGGGAGGTTTCGGCGCTAGCCATGTGGATGACGTGGAAGTGTTCGCTTGTGGGTTTGCCTTTGGGCGGAGCGAAGGGTGGAATTGCGTGCGATCCTGCCGAACTTTCACGTCACGAACTCCAGTCCATGACGCGGCGCTATACGGCGGAGATTCTTAATTTTATCGGCCCGGAAGTGGATGTACCCGCGCCGGACATGGGAACGAATGAACAGGTCATGGCGTGGATCATGGATACCTATTCCCAGCATAAGGGGCATGCGGTGCCTGAGATTGTCACCGGAAAGCCGGTGGCCATTGGCGGTACATTGGGGAGGCGCGAAGCAACGGGCCGAGGTGTCGTTTACACGATCATCGAAGCGGCAAAACACTTGGGAATCGATCTGATCCAGTGCACCGCGGTAGTCCAGGGTTTTGGCAACGTCGGCCGAGAGATAGACTACACGATCCACGTGGCCTTTACTGTTATCAATGCGCAGGGTGCCTTGGGTGAACTCGATGGCCGACCAGGGCAGGCCGCTCACTTCCCCCACGCGGAGGCCACAGCGCAACATCAACAAAAACATCGTGCGGTCCCGGAGGGCATCAATCACCCGAAAAAACGCCACCACCTCGTCCTCACCCATCGGGCGGGGCAGATCCTGCGGCACGAGAATGTGATGACGTGGGTGACGAATAGGCGACTGCGCGATGGTGCCCTGGTCGCGGAGGAAGCCAAAGAAGCCCTGCACGACGCGGAGGCGGGTCGCAATGGTGCCAGCGGCGAGCTTGCCGCGGAAGGAGGCCTCGATCCACGCATCGATATCGGTCGGTGTGGTCTGCGTCAGATCCTGATAAAGGAGGGCCTGGCGGGCCGCAGGTA
>JAHKKJ010000193.1 GCA_020027655.1 Deltaproteobacteria bacterium
TCACTGGCCACTCGTCACTCGACACTCTTTGTACTTTTTGACTATTTGAAATTGTTTCGAATTTCGGATCCTTCGACATGGCTCAGGACGGGTTTCGTGCTTCGAATTTGTTGTTCTTGGCGCCCCCTTCGACTTTGCTGCTCAGGGCATGCCTTGCGTGAGTGATTCCACAATCCAAATTTCAAATATCTTTGGCTAATTTTTGGCGCCGTCCCAGCCGTGGGTCGAAATGTCGAACACGATGCCGTTGGGGTCGCGGAACTTGTATTCGGCATTGGCCGGGGTGTGGCCGCTGGGCCCCGGGTGATACTTGCCGCCTTTCGACTCGATCAGCTGCTTCATTGACTCGATGTCGTCCACCCAGATGCCGAAATGGTGCAACCCGACGAAATCTTTGCCGCGCTCGTCGCCGGCATCCTCCTCGGTCTCGAACTGGAGCAGCGTGATATTCATCACCCCGTCCGAGAGCCGCGTCGCAACTCGCGACTGCGAAACACGCTCGAATCCGAATGTCTCCTCGTAAAACTTCGCCGCGCTCTCCTTGTCGGGTACCGAGATCGCGATATGCCTGAGCTTGCCCTTCGCCATGTCCGTCCTCCATTCTGACCCATCGGGGCCATATGAAAACTCCCCAATGACAAGAAGTGACTTTTTGGGGTGACTACCGAGCACTCATGAACAGCTTCCCAGGGTCTACGCCAACCTAACGTTGGCCGCGCGGCGCTACTTGCATTAAATGAGTCTCGAAGAATCGGATAATCGCCACCGCCGATCGAATACGATTGGGCGTTTTGCGCCAGCCATGTCCCTCGTCAGGAAACAAAACGTACTCGACCGCGACATTGTGCCTCTTCAGACTCTCAACCACCTGTTCAGCTTCAATGACGGGGACGTTAGTGTCGTTTGCGCCATGCAGGATGATGGTTGGCGACTTAATGCGGTCAATGCGATGAATGGGCGAGAGTTTGCGCAACATTTCGGCTTCAGTCTCAGGATTGCCGTATTCAATCTTAGAGATGGCCGCCATCCAGGGCTGCGTATTCTTGAAGAAGGTTTCGAAGTTGACGACGCCGTAGAGATTCGCTCCAGCGGCGAACAACTCTGGATATTCGGTGAGCCCCATCATCACCATGTAGCCGCCGTAAGAGCCACCCATGATACCGATACGTCGACGATCAGCCACACCTGCCTTGACGACGTAATCCACGCTCGCCTTGATATCTCTGACGGCGTTTTCACGGAGCGCGCCATTGTCAAGGTTGACGAACTTTTTTCCGAACCCCGACGAGCCTCGCACGTTGGGCGCGAAGACGCCGATGCCACGCGCTAGGAGTGCCTGGTAGATGCTGTTGAAACCGGGCCGCTCCTGACCTTCGGGGCCGCCGTGAAAACTGAGGACGATCGAACCAGGGCCTTTCGCGCCGTGCGGTCGGTAGAGCCAGCCGCTCAGTTCGAGGCCATCATGCGCCTTGTAGCGTACAAGCTCAGGACGCGCCATCTTCGTCAGGTCAACGCCCGCGTGCGGGCTATGGGTCAACTGTGTGAACTGGTCGGTGCGCATGTCGAGCACCCAAATGTCCTGCGGCGCGGCGGCGCCTGATAGGACCATGGCGAGACGCTGACCGTCCTGGGAAAAATCCATTCGGCTGACAATCTCCGCAGGCAATCTAGGTCCGGGAGTTAACTTGTTATTGTGCACGTCGTAGAAAGACAGTTGACTGCGTCCACCGATGTTCCAGACCAGGGCGATCATCGTTCCCTGCTGGTTCATCAAGGCGTCCGACAGTTCGGCGTCATCTCTCGCGGCAAGCACCTCGACAGGACCTGGTTGCCCTTTCTCGTCGATCCTCACTCGCGCGAAAGCGATCAGGTCGCGGTCTTTATTCGAAGCAAAGTAAACCGTACGCCCGTCCGGCGCGAACTCGCCGTCGAAGAAGCTGCCCGGCCCGTCGTGAGGTGTCAACAGCGCTTCCTTGCCATCAGACAGGTGCACGAGGTAGAGATTGTTATCGCCGCGATTGATTAAGCGACTGACGACGGCGTACTGCCCATCGCGGCTGACAGCGTTAATTCCGCCAACGCCGCGATTCTCGGCCACCATCCGCATCTGCCCGCTTGCAGTGTCAATCAGGTAGGAATCAGTCGAAGAACTGTTGCGGCGATTCGACGAAAAGTAGAGGGAGCGGCCATCCGGCGCCCAGTCGCCGAGAAAATTGTTCTCCTTGCCACCGTCGGTCAGACGGCGCATCTCGCTTCCGTCAGGGCGCACGATATAAATCTGCTCGTTAAAGCCGCCCCCGGGAGCGACATTAAACGCCAACCATTTACCGTCCGGCGACCAGCTGACGAACCCGACCGGATCATCAAAAGCCGTTACCAATGTGGGGAAGCCGCCCGTAGAAGGTATTGTCCAGACCTGAGGGATGCCATTCAAGTTAGAAACAAAGGCGATGCGTGTTCCGTCCGGCGAAAAACTCGGTGACCAGGAAGCTCCAATCTTCGCCATTAACGTGACCGACCGCTCTAAGTCTTCTGCTGATGAAGCCGTTTTAGTCATCGTAAGCCCGTACACAAAAACAAGCGACGCCAGGCAGGGGAAGAGGCCTGAGAGTCGCTGTCTCCATTTTGATAATGACATTCGCGACAAGATGTTTCGCAATCGCCGACGCGTTTAGATCGCATCAAGTACGCGCGCCGTCCCCATGCCTCAATTAGGCGATTCCGACAGCCGGTCCTGCTTTACCAGCCGAACTACCCTACGGCATTCAGGACCTTCCCGTCGACCTCGACTGGCTTGGCGTCGATAAGGACGAAAGCCATCACACAAGGTGTAGTGCCCCGGTTGATCCAATTGTGGATCGTTCCGCGCTGCACGAGCACGTCGCCCGCTTTTAGATGGACGACCGAGTCCGTGAGCTCCATGTCGATCTCACCCGACACGATGACGGCATAATCGATTGAGTCGGTCCTGTGGTTCCGCGGCGCCACCCCGGGCCCGAACTCGACGACACGAAAAACCGTCCCGTTCTTCAGTGTCGTGCCGACCTCCCTTAGTCCCTCGTCGGAGTCGCCTGTGTTGTTTACGGGAAACGACTCCGTGGTCCAGACCACACAGGCTGTCTGTCCCGGCCGGCTCGAGGTGATATTTTTAGAGACTTCGTCGATCTTGACGACCGCGCGCCCCTTTGCATCATGTCCGGTGACTACTCGTCGTACCTGAACTGCCATTGTTTTCTACCTCCTTGGGCTATTATCGGGTCTTCGCCACTATGGTCCTTGATCCCGCTATTACAAGCTGGTCGCCGGCGTGCGCAAGCGATAAGTTAGGCGGCCACTTCCACGGTCGCATAAAAATCCACCTGCCGGTGCGTGCGTTTTGGAGTAACCGAACGATGTCGAGGCATCGGTGGTCTTATACCATCTTCGCGCATACCTCGAATATGAAGCGTAATGGCTCTTTCGATTCGCCGAAGGGTAATATCGATGGTCTTTCCGGTCGCAACACACCCGGGTAGGTCGGGCACTGAGGCTCCCCAGTCACTAGTCAGATCTTTGTTAACTCGAACTAGATATTGCAGCTTTTTCATCGATTCACTCCTTTGAGCCCAGCTTGTCGCAGTACTGACGCCAATGTGCCCTTCGGCATGTCGTCGCCTGGTTGACCACTGACGGTTACGCGTCCGGGTTTTGCGGGATGCTTGAACTGTCGATGACTTCCTTCCGTCACTACCAATCGCCACCCGTCGGCTTGGAGCATCCGAATCACGTCACGTACCTTCACGAAGGTACTATATCAGAAGAAAAAAATCAGGCGCCAGGGATGAGCAACTACATTATTGGCGACTATGGGGATTTGAAAGCACAAAGACAGCGTAGGGTGAGGCAATTCGTTGGAGGGTTAAGAGAGTATTTCTTATGGAAGGTCAAAGGGTCGGTCAAAGGTCACTGGTTCTACCAGATCAAATTGAGGCGTCTTCTTGACAGCTAACCACTCGCGGTATTAACTACGTCAGCTCATTAGGCCAATAGGGCTGGATTCTTAAATCCGGTCGCATCATTGAGTCGTTCTACGTCAGCCCGGACTAGGTTCCCGCCAGCCGGGCTTTTTCTATTATTGGAGAGATGATTGAAGGAGAGCCAATGAAAAGAACAATTTTAGCCCTTTCGATTCTGCTCCTCTCGAGCTCCAGTCTTCAGGCTCAAGCCCCGTTCTATGCGGGCAAAACTATCAGAATTGTTGTCGGGTATACTCCGGGAGGAACTAATGACCTATGGGCGCGTGTCATCGCGCAGCACATAGGCAAATACATTCCTGGAAACCCAACTTTTATCGTCCAGAACATGCCCGGGGCGGGCTCCCTGGTTGCCGCTAACCATGTCTATGGCGTCGCAAAGCCCGACGGTTTGACTCTTGGATTGATCGCTCCTGCCCTCTACTTCAATCAGCTTGTGGGACGAAAGGAGGTCCAGTTCGATTGGTCTAAGTTTGCTTGGATCGGTACACCGGAGCGGGGCGATGAGATGCTATCCATGCGGTCGGACGCCGGCTATAAGAGCCTCGATGATATTCGCAAGGCTTCCGAGCCGCCCAGATGCGGAGCTACTGGGCCCGGCACATCGGGCCATTATTTTCCTAAACTTCTTGAAGAGGCCCTCGGCCTGAAGTTTAACCTTGTGCTCGGATACCCGGGTGCGTCAGAGGTCGATCTGGCAATCGAAAAAGGGGAAGTGCAATGTCGCGCCGGTACGATCTCGGCTTTTTTTGGTCGCGAGCCTGGGCAAACCTGGGCCAAGACAGGGTTTGTTCGGATAATCGTGCAAGGAGGATCAAAGCGTGACGAAAGGCTGGCCGATGTTCCGACGGTGTATGAGCTGATGGAAAGGCAGAGGACACCCGAAGCAATCAAGCGCCTGGCCCGAGTGCTCCTCTCGCCTGCCGATATCGGACGACCTATCGTTGGCAGCCCTGGTATCCCCGCAGATCAGGTCAAACTTCTACGAACTGCCTTTCTGAAGGCGCTTAGCGACGCAGAGCTTTTGGCGGAAGCCAAGAAAAGGGGATGGGAAGCAAGGCCAGTGACCGGCGAAGAATTAGAAGCAATAGCGAGAGAAGTAATCGATCAACCTCCGGAGGTCATTGAAAGGCTGAAAGCGATTCTAAAAGGATAAGACTGAGTATACGTAATCAACGGAGGTAAATATGAACGATTGGAGAAAACCCGATTGGGCAGCGGTACCGCTAAGGCTGGCGGTGGGCATTATCCTTCTCGTGGCGGGATACCAGAAGCTCATGGCAATCGATAACACCGTCGCTTACTTCGCCAAGCTGGGCTTTCCGGTTCCGGTCGTGACAGGTTGGTTTATTGCTTTGCTCGAGTGCTTTGGAGGAGCTGCGCTCATCCTAGGGCTGTTCGTAAGTTATCTCGGCCTTATTTACACGATTGAGTTCATCGTGGCGGCGTTTTGGGTCAAGCTCCCGGGTGTTGGCTACGCCCAATCCCGGCTTGACATAATGATCCTGGCCACTGCCGCTGCTCTGTACTTTCTAGGAGCCGGGCCGTGGTCCATTGACTCCCTCTGGTCATACAAGAAGAGGACGTAAAGTAGAGGATTTTGACGAGTTCATATCCGGTTCCTTGTCGGGCTTGGTCAGCCGATATTGAGCGCGCCGCCGCCGTCGACCAGGAGCGCCACGCCGGTGATGAAATTGGCCTCGTCGGAGGCGAGGAATAGTGCCGCATTGGCGACGTCCCAGGCGGTGCCCATCTTATGGCGCAGCGGCACGCGGGCATCGCGCTCCGCCGCGACCTGGGCGCGGCTCTTGCCGCTCACCCGAGCCCGCGTGTCGACCGCCATCGGCGTGTCCATCAGACCGGGCAGGATCACGTTGGCCCGAATTCCATACTCGGCGTTCTGGATCGCCACCTGCTTGGTGAAAGCGATCATCGCCGCCTTCGTTGCCTTGTAGGCGACAAAGGGATAGTTCTCCAGTGCGGCAAGCGAGGAGATCATGATAATGGCGCCGGCGCGCTGCTGTCGCATGATCGGGATGACGTGCTTGCAGGCCATGATGGCGCCGCGCAGGTTGATGGCGCTGATCCGGTCGAAAGCCTCCTCGGTAAAGTCGAGCAGTGGCGCATCGCCGCCGGCGATGCTGACGCCGACGTTATAATGCAGAATGTCGATGCGGCCCCAGCGCTGCTGCGCCGTCGCGATGGCGGCGGCAAGCGTCGCTTCCTTCGTGACGTCAGCCTCGAAGGCGACGCATTCACCGCCCCCCTGTTTGACCATCGACACCGTCTCCTCGGCCGAGCCGAGGTCGCGGTCGACCGCCATGAGCTTCGCACCTTCCTGCGCGAATCGCAGCGCGGTGGCACGGCCATTGCCCATCCCTTCGCCCGGGCCCTGCCCGGCGCCGATGACGATGGCGGTTTTTCCTTCTAAGCGCATGGCGGCCTGCCGTGACTGGTTCCTCGGCAAATTGCTTCTTGATCCGTAAGGCCTCCATGATCAAACGACCATGAAGCAAGCTGATTAGGGTCTTCTACGATTCGACTTTCACTTTGTGTTCTTTCCTTCGAGCACCTTGATCTCTTCGCCCATTCGTGCAAACGCCGCAGCTCTAGCGTGTAGGGATATGGCGAAATTTTTGATGCTCAGTTCCTGGTTGGGTTCCTTGTATTCACCTCGCTTACCCGTTTGAGCGTTCGAGGTGAAAAAGCACGCTGCATCATAGAGCCGGTCGCGAACCAGACGTTCACAGACTAGCTCGT
>JAHKKJ010000786.1 GCA_020027655.1 Deltaproteobacteria bacterium
CTTTTGCTTCATTCCTTTTGTCGGCGCAGCCATGTTGGCGAACGGCCTGCGCGGAATCGGCTGGGCCGGGCTCAATACCGGCGGTTACTCGCTCTTGGCGCTCACCGCTCCTGAGTCCCGCCGCGGCGAGGCCTCCGGTCTTTATAGCGGCGTTCAAAGCGCTTCCGCCATTTTGTTCCCCGCCTTCGCGCTTTGGCTGCTCCAAGTTTCGTTCGGCAGTTTCGGCGCCGTGTTCGTGGCCAGTGCTATATTCTCATTTGCCGGCGCGGGACTCGGAGCGATCATGGCCCGTAACGTTCCCCATCCCGTTACGCGCAACACTGCACCGGAGACAACTCGTCAGTGGTGGCGCGAGATTTTCCACTTTATCGAACGCGACATCTTGTTGCCATCGATCATTCTTTTTTGGTTGAACATCTCGCTCCCTTCGATCACCAATTTCAGCGTCCTCTATGCCCGGGATCTCGGCATCATGAACTTTGGCACATTCTTTATCGTCCTCGGCATCACTAGTTTGCTCGGCCGTCCTTTCCTCGGCCGCCTCTCTGACAAGTTCGGACGAGACCGATCAATCGCCGCAGGTTTTGTTCTACAACTGGCCGCCTTGTTATTGATCACCACGGTTGCCAATCTCTTTGGCATGATTGTCGCCGGCGCGCTCTACATGATCGGCAACGCCCTCGGCAGTTCCACGACTCTTGCGCTCGCGGTTGAAAGAGCCGATCCACACCGGCGCGGCAAAGCGATGGCAACCTTTTCGGTGGCATATCCGTTGAGCTATGGAGTGGGCTCGTTAATCACGGGCAGCGCTGTGGAAGTCGCCGGGTACACCGGTATGTTTCTGGTGTTGACCGCCGTGCAGGCGCTGGGGCTTGTTTTTGCTTTGATCAACGCAGCAAACCTGAGATCTCAGGCGAAATAGAGGAAGCCTCGCCGGCAAGCTTGAAATAAGCGATGCGTTGCTGCAACCTCTGGTTGAACGAACCTGGATGCGCTAAGCGTGGTCGTGCCCTACACCGGCAATCACAAAGGAGGTCGCTACGATGAAACCCCGTCTCTTTTCCATCAGTTTTTTGGTTTGGCTCACGGCTATATTAGCGGTCACCAAGCCGGTCCACGCGAAGAGCTACATTGCTTACATCTCCGATTCTACCAGCTCTTCCGTGATCTACTGGCTGGCCAAAGAGGTCGGCATCTTCAAAAAACATGGCCTGGATCTGGACACGATCTTTATCAACGGCAGCGTTCGCGGGATTCAAAGTCTGATCGCCGGCGATCTGGGCTACAGCGGCGCAGTGGGGACCGCCGTCATCAATGCCAACCTCGCTGGAGGGGACATCGCCATCATTCAGAGCCAGATGAATACTTTGCCCTACTTCATCATCGGCAACGCGAACATCAAATCCCCCGAAGGCTTGAAGGGACGGTCGGCGGCGGTGCACATTCCCGGCACCTCGGCCGATTTCGCCATGAGGCTGGCGTTAATGAAGGTCGGCATTCCCTACAAAAACATCAAGGCGGTTACGGTCGGCGGTGCCCCCGCCCGGCTCGCCGCGGTCACCCAGGGCCAGACGGACTTCACTGTGGTCACCGACGGGGAAAAAATTCAGGGCGAAAAAATGGGACTCAAGGTGATTATCGATATGGCTAAGTTAAACGTCCCTTTTCAATTCAACTGCAGCGTCACCACCCGGAAAAGAATCCGCGAGAACCCCGACGAAGTGCGCCGCGTGGTTTGGTCCATGGCGGAGTCGATCCATTATTACAAGACCCACAAAGAGGAATCGATCAAAGTGGCGCAGAAATATACCCGAGGGCTGGGCCGCGACATTCTGGAAGGCGCCTATGCAGCAAACACCTCGCTTCTGGTTGAAGACACCTATCCCACCCTGGAGGGGCTGAAGACCACTTTAGAAGTCCAAGCGCTCACGGATGCGAGAGCAGCCAAAGCCAAAGTGGACGACTTCGTGGAGCTCCGCTTCGTCGATGAAATGAGAAAAAGTGGTTTCGTAGACAAACTCTACGGGAGACGCTGATATTCTTCCAAGGCATCTACAAACAATGATGGAGGTTAGCTTGCCCTCGATGTCTTGATGTCTTGATGAAAACCTTCAGCAGATTGTTCCTGCTTCTGATAACCTTAGTCCTAATAAATTCCGCCGCGCATACGGCAGATCTTTCACCGCTTGGCCTGTGGAAGACCATTGACGATACTACGGGAGAGCCCCGTGGTTTGGTGCGCATTAGAGAAGTAAACAGACATTACGAAGGCAGAGTCGAAAAAATTTTCCCCAAGCCGGGGGACGAGCCGAATCCCAAGTGTGATAAATGCGCGGGTGTCCGGCAAGATCAACCAGTGATCGGCATGACTATTTTGTGGGGTTTGACGAAGCAAGGAGAGGAATATCAAGGGGGAGAAATTTTAGATCCGGAAAATGGTAAGGTCTACCGTGCCCGCATGAAGCTCATCGATAATGGCCAAAAACTCGATGTCCGCGGCTTTATCGGTTTCTCTCTATTCGGCCGTAGCCAAATTTGGATACGCGCAGAGTGAGGAGTCGTTCGGATCATGACAGGATGGATACTGGGCGCAGCACCTGTGCGGTAGTGCGAGGAGCCGATGATTACGCCGCATGAGGTGATCGCGGATGTTGCGGCGGTAGCCGCCCACTATGACGATCTCGATCTTTTTTACCAAACGATCTGGGGCACTCACGTCCATCATGGCTATTGGAAAACCGGCAAGGAAAAGGGCGCGACCGG
>JAHKKJ010000194.1 GCA_020027655.1 Deltaproteobacteria bacterium
TATGCCCGCTTCAAAACCTCTAACCTTCTGGCCGAACGTGAAAAAGCGCGGCGTAAAGACAAAAGGCGCCTCGGGCAGGTCCTGATGAATGATCCGGATCGCCTTGGCGTAAAGCTCGTAGCGCTTCTTGAAATCGCTGATCGATCCAGCCTCGCGGACCAATCGATCAAATTCCTCGTTACAGTAGGCGGAGTAGTTTAGGATCCGTCTTGGGCCCTTCTTCGGCTCGTCGCAGCCGAAGCGAAACGGGTAAGAGTCGCCGGGATCGACTACGGGTTCCGCGCCGCTCAGGACCATCTGGAATTGCCCATCGCGCCGAACGTTCACATAGCGGGCGTGTTCCATATAGTCGACTTTGGTTTTTATACCGGCGGTCATGAGCTGTTGTTGGAGAATCTGATTTTCTTCTTCCTCGCCGGTGCGCGCGACAATGACCACTTCCAGCTCCGGGCCGACACCCGCTTCCTTCAGCAGTGCCTTAACCTGAGCGGGATCGCGTCGGATCTCAGGAAGGTCTTTCACGAACCAGGGGCTGGTTTTCGGAATGCCCCATACCGTGGCCGGCTCGCCAAACCCCCAGTGCGCGCCCTGGAGGAACTCGCGCGCATCCAGGGCGTGGAGCGCCGCGTGGCGCACCTTGGTGTTATTGAACGGCGGTTGAGTGACGTTGAACACCAGGCGGCGAAAGCCCGCATACTTCGCTTCGGCGATCTGGATGCCCGGCATCTCGCCGCCAATGATTTTTTTCACGAAGGCGTAAGGCGTGCGCTCGATCAGGTCCAAGTCGCGGCTTCGCAGCGAAAGAAATCGCACCTGATCGTCGACGACCGGTTTTAGCACCAACTCGTCGATGTAGGGGAGACCTTTCTGCCAGTAGTCTTTATTGCGCGTCAAGACTAGCTCGCGGGCGGCTTTATAATCCTTGTAGACGAAGGGACCGGTGCCCGGCGGAAAAGCGGGAAGGTTCGACTTCCCTGCCGGAACCGAGTCCTTGGGGACAACCACGAAGGGCGGTATCCCGCTTACCTGAACGAGAAAAGCCGCCTGCGGCTGTTTGAGAACGATTTCGACTGTGGTCTTGTCCTTGGCTCTGACCTCTTGGACATTTCGGAGCAGCGTCAATCCAGTCGCCTGGTTTTGCGGATCCAAAACATACTCGATGCTCCACTTTACATCCTCGGCGGTGAGCTCTTTGCCGTTGTGAAAGCGCACGCCTCGCCGCAGTTTGAAAGTGTAGGTTTTCTCGTCCTTCGCTATGCTCCACGACTCGGCCAGCGCGGGAATGGGCTGCTGGCGATGATCGAGATCCAGCAGTGTTTGGAACATCAGTTCGCGCACAAAACTATCCGTCGACTGGGTTCGGTAAAACGGATTGAGCGAAATGATGTCTTTGGAAATGCCGAAAACCAGGCGCCCGCCATACTTTGGGGTTTCCGCGCTCTGCGCCGAGATCGAAGAAACAACGAGCGCCGCGAGTGTTAAACCGACAAACCCGAAATGTTTCATAATCCCTCCTGGATTCCGCGCCCAATATCCGCCAAGCCGGAGGCCGGTGTCAACTGAACAAATAGTTCAAGGTTCCAAGTTCAAAGAATACGCTGCAATCGAACGGTGAACCGTGGAGGGCGATGGCATAGGAGCGCAAAGTTACGCTGACTTGGCTGGTGCTTGGTCCAGTGTGCGTGTCTGGAATCAGCCGTTCGTCAAGTACCGGCGGCTTGAAGGGAACTCAAGGCACAGGCCCATTGCCATCGACCCGGAACGGCTTACCGTTCGAGCCCCCTGCTTCACTGTGATTAATCGGACTAGTGTGGAACTTGCAACATTGAACCGCGCGTGTTGCGCGCTAGACCTCATGGCAGGCGGCGCGGTGGCGCGGGCGCTTTTCTTCCAGCAGAGGTTCGATGGTTTTGCAGCGCTCGACGCGAAGCGGGCAGCGGGGCTCGAGCCGGCACCCTGGAGGAGGATTGAGCGGCAAAAGCACCTCGCCCCCTAAAGTCGGCGGGGGTTTCTCGATGAAGGATTCAGGCGTCGGATTGGAGGCGATCAGCCCCTGAGTGTAAGGGTGCAGGGGCAGTTTGAATATCTGCTCGACGGGAGCGACCTCCATGATCTGACCGGCATACATTACAACCACCGTATCGGCGAGGTATTCCACCACGTTGAGATCGTGGGAAATAAAGAGCATGGTCAGTTTGAGCTTTTGCTTGAGCTCTCTAAACAGATTGAGCACCTGCGCTTGTACCGAAACGTCGAGAGAAGAAACCGGTTCGTCGGCGATGAGCAACTTGGGGCGCGGCGCCAGCGCGCGCGCGATGCCGATGCGCTGGCGTTGCCCGCCGCTAAATTCATGCGGATAGCGGTAAAGGCAATCGGAACCAAGCCCCACCAACTCGAGCAGCTCTACCACCCCGTCGGTTTTCTTCACGCCTTTGAGGCCTTGGTAAAGCGTCAGCGGGCGGCCGACGATGTCAAGGACCTTCATGCGCGGGTTGAGCGAGGCGAAGGGGTCCTGAAAGACCATCTGGATATGCCGTCTGATCTCGCGCACATTCCTGGCGGGCAGGCTCAGGATTTCTCTTCCCTGAAAATAGACCTGGCCCGCCGTGGCCGCAATCAGGCGCGTGATCAGGCGCGCCGTTGTCGACTTCCCGCATCCGCTTTCGCCCACCAGTCCCACCGTCTCGCCCTCGTTGATGGCGAAGCTCACGTGGTCCACCGCTTTGAGAATTTTTTCTCCGTGAAGTAAGCGGCCAAGAATATCGCCGCTCAAGTCAAAATGCTTGGTCAGACCTTGGACTTCGAGCAAGGCCATCATTCACCCGGAAAATAACAAGCGACGTGGTGATGGCCGGATCTGTTCTCCAATGGCGGCTGCTCTTCGCGGCAGATTTCCTTGGCCTTGAAACAGCGCGGATGAAATCTGCAGCCCGGCGGAGGATCGAGGAGACTACAAACGTTTCCAGGAATCGCCCTGAGTGGCTCATGGCGACGCTCGGGCCGCGGCACCGCGCGCAGGAGCCCGATGGTATACGGATGCAGAGCGCCGGCGAAGAGCGACTTTTTGTCGGCGATCTCCACCAGAGAACCGGCGTACATGACGCCGATGCGGTCGCACAAGCGCGCCATCACCCCCAGATTGTGCGAGATGAAGAGCAAGGCCATGTTCATCTGTTCCTTGAGCTCTTCCAAAAGCTCGAGGATTTGAGCCTGAATGGTCACATCCAGCGCGGTGGTCGGCTCATCGGCGATCAGCAGCCGCGGTTGGCAAGCCAGCGCCATGGCGATCATCGCTCTTTGCCGCAGGCCGCCGCTCAGCTCGTGAGGATAGCGCGCCATGATGGTTCTCGGCGACGGCACGCGCACGGCAGCGAGAATATTTTCCGTGTGCTCGAGAGCGATTTTCTTCGAATGACGGAGGTGGATGCGGTAGCCTTCGGCAATCTGCTCGCCGATGGTAAATGACGGGTTGAGCGAGGTCATGGGCTCTTGGAAAATCATCGAGATCTTGTGGCCGCGGATTTGTTCCATCTCATGCTCGGATTTCTTTAGCAGATCATCGCCCTCGAAGAGAATTTCCCCGCTGGCGATTTTACCGGGAGGCGACGCAATAAGACGCAGGATCGAGAGCGCCGTAGCGCTCTTGCCACAGCCGGTTTCGCCGACGATGCCCAGGGTTTCTTTCTCGCCGATGGCGAAGGATACCTGGTCCACGGCGGTGAGAATGCCGCGTTTGAGGCGAAACTGCACCGTGAGGTTATTGACCTGAAGCAAGAGCGGTTTCATCTATGATTCGTACTGGCGCGGGTCGAAAATGTCGCGCAGCCCGTCGCCGATAAGATTAAAACCGAGGATCGTCAATGAAATGACCAGCCCTGGAATAATCGCGACATGGGGAGCGAGCTCCATGTATCCGCGCGCTTCATTGAGCATGAGTCCCCAACTGGGCGCCGGCGGGGGAAAGCCTAAACCAAGGAAACTCAGGGAAGACTCGACAAGAATCGCGTGGGCAAAGTCCAGGCTCACCAGGACCAGAATGGGAGCGATGCAGTTCGACAGTATCTGAAAAAAAAGAATGCGCAATTCCGGTTCGCCGGTCATGCGCGCCGCTTCCACGTATTCCTTTTCTTTTTGCGAAAGCACACTGGCGCGGACAACCCGTGCGTAGCCCGGCACCGAGGTAATACCGATGGCGAGATAGAGAGTCAAGAATGTCGGCCCCAGGGCCGCCACCAGAGTGATGGCGAGGAGCCTGCCTGGAAACGCGAGAAAGGTATCGATACAGCGCATAACCAACGTATCCACCCAGCCGCCCAGATATCCCGAGAGCGCACCTAAGGGCACACCGATGACCACGGCGAGGAAGACCGCGCCCAGAGCGACTCGCATGGCGATCCTGCTGCCGTAGACCAGGCGAGTAAAAATGTCGCGGCCGTAACTGTCGGTGCCCAACCAGTGCGTGGCGGACGGGCCCACCAGCCGGTTGGCGAGATTCATTTGGAACGGATCGTGGGTGGCGAGATAAGGCGCGAGCAGCGCAGTGAGAGAAACCCAGAGAACGATAACCAACCCCAGGGCTGCAAGGCGGTTACGCAGGATGACCGCCATAGCCTCGCGAAAAATCCCGATAGCAGTGCGCGGCCGCGCTCGCGGCGCGATGGGTTCGCCGGAAAACGGTGTAACGGTTGTTTCGGCCATCGGTTTGGCTGCCTCCTAGCCCGGTTATTCACTGGAAACGACGATCAAGGAGCGAGCCCTCCGGATCGAAGGCTCAGCCTGGGGCTGATCCGCCTCTGGCGGAAATGGGCCTTGTCCTCGCTACGCGAGGAATATCAATTCGCAGATCTCAGATTTCAAATTTGCCATTTGAGATTTGAAATCTTACATCCCGAAGGGGGTGCCTTCGCTCCTCCAAGCTCACCTCTTGATCGACACTCTGTCGCGGTTTTTCCTCGCAGCGTGAATATTCCGGGCTAGCCGCAACGTCAATTAAGCGAGATGCGCGGATCCAGCCATTTATACAAGACATCCACCAACAGATTCACGATCACGTAGGTGCAGGCAAGAAAAAGCACCGCGCCCTGCAGCAGCGGATAATCGCGCGCGTAAACCGCTTCCAGCACCAACCTGCCCACGCCCGGCCAGGCGAATATCGTTTCCACCACCGTGGAGCCGCCGAGCAGCCGCCCCACCTGCAGGCCGATGACCGTTGTCGCGGCGATGAGCGAATTGCGCAAAGCGTGCTTGTAGACGACCCGTCGCCGCGGTACGCCTTTGGCCCTCGCCGTGCGCACGTAGTCGAGCTTGAGCTGCTCAAGCATCTCCGCTCTCACGTAGCGGGTTACCGTGGACGCCATATCCGTGCCGAGAACGATCGCCGGCAAGGTAAGATGCCAGAGAAACATGGCGAAGTTGGTCGCTGGATCGACGTATCCCAAAGTCGGAAACCATCCCAAATAGAGGCCGAACCCGAGAATGAGCAACAAGGCAAACCAGAAATTAGGCACCGCAATGCCGAATAGAGCAAAGGCCATGGCCCAATAATCCCACGGCGTATTTTGTTTCACTGCGGCGACCGTACCCGCGGGAATAGCGATCAAGATTCCGAGCACCAGCGAGGCCAGAGCCAAGTAAATGGTCGCGGGATAGCGCTCTAGGACCGTGTCCCAAACCGGCCGCTGGGTGCGCAGCGATTGTCCGAGATCGCCCTCGCCTAGGCGCTTAAGCCAGTTGAAGTATTGGACGTAGAGCGGCTGGTCGAGCCCCAACTTTTCGCGCAGAAGCTGATACTGCTTTTGGTCGTAACGCTCTTCCCCGAGCATGACTTGCGCGGGGTCTCCGGGCAGGAGGTGGACGATGAAGAAGATCAAAAAAGACGCGCACAAAAAGACCGGCACGAGTTGCACCAGGCGTCTGAGAACGTAAAGAGTCACGAATAACTCGCCGCTTGTAGCCCGAACGCATTCATGGTTCAAAATTCAACGTTCAGCTAGCCCGGATTGTTCATGGCAAGCAGCGATCAAGGGACGAACCCTCCGGATCGAAGGCAATGGGTCTATACCTTGAGGCGGTCTGCAAATTTAAGTTCTGGAGTAGATACCTGGTAAAAAATTCGATCTCACGGCCAAGCATCATAAACGTCATTGAAGCTGTTCGCCTCTGTGCCTTCGCTCCTCCGGGTTCATCCCTTGATCGAACCGGCGCTTCCAGTGCCTTTTCAATGATGATGATAAAGCGCGTCGATGAACCCGCTATCGTCGATCATGCGCACGTAATGAGTGTCCCATACCTCCAACGGAGTGATGAAATTAGCCCGCGGATCGTGCGCGACATCGAGCTGATAAAGATTTGAAATGGCATCCGGCGTCGGATAGAGTTTGGCGCAGAGAAGCTGGCTCCATTGACTGTGCAAATATTCGATTTCGTCGTCGCCGGTGAGGCCGATCAACGGCGCCACTTCGCGGGCGATGATGGCGCAGCTTTTTTCCTTCTCGGTTTTGAAAAAATGCACCGCTTCGATCAAAGCCTGCAGAAAAGTGACCACGATTTCTTCATTTTCCCGGACGAAATCCATATTGGCGCAGATCGTCGTATTGTGAATTACTGGAAGAGCCGGAAGCTCAATCGCGCTTAACCCGCGTTTTTTTGCCTGGAGATCGAAGGGAATGTCGACGTTGGCGGCATCGATGTCGCCGCGGCGAATACGGTCGATGCTGGACTGGCCTACCGCAAGACGCGACTCCGCGCCCTCCCCTTCGCGCG
>JAHKKJ010000787.1 GCA_020027655.1 Deltaproteobacteria bacterium
TGTGGCTCTGCTCGTCGGGGGGGGGAGGCGCCCTGTCCATTGATGGACTGCTGAGCCGTTAGCAAGATCCGGCCAAAAAACGCGTGAAATCAACTTTCATCTTCGGACCTCGCCATGGCGCCGGTAAAGGAGCTGGGGGACGCTTCCTCTTTAGCCTTGATATTTGCTTTTATTCTGCCGCGCAGGGTGAAAAACAACGACATTCCTGCGAGCAGTAACAAAACGATGACCGCCGGGCGCGACAGCCAAGAGAAACCGTAACTCGCCACCGAACGATAGAGATACTTTTCCATTAGATCGCCGAGGACCAATCCCAAGATCATCGCCGGGCGCGGATAACCATGGCGCCGCATCAAATAGCCCAAGATCCCGAAGGCGATCACGACCAGGAGATCTATCGGGTCGCGGTTGACGCTGAAGGCCCCCATGAGAATAAAGATGAACATGAGCGGAACCATGAACGTGTAGCGCACTTCGGCCAGCTTGGCGAGCTGTGCGGCCAAAACGAAACCGACGAGGGTACCGATGATGCCTGAGATTCCCTGAATCCAGACCACGCTAAAAATAACTTCGGGGTTCTTCTTAAGCATTTCCGGCCCGGGCAGATATCCCCAAGCGAGTAGTGCAACGATAAAAAGCGCCGTCACCACTCCCTGGGGAAATCCCATCAGCAACGTGGTTATGAGGTCCCCTCCATCCTTCGCGTCGTTGGCGCTCTCCGGAGCAATCACTCCGCGCACGTCTCCCTTGCCGAAGTTTCCCGGGTTCTTGCTGGTCTGGGCCGCGTGCCCGTAGGCAAGCCAGTCCACCACCTGCGAGCCAAGCCCGGGAACAATGCCCACCCACACACCGACAAAACTACAGCGCACCACCAACCACCATTCGCGCAAGGTATCCTTTACTCCATCGAACAGACTTCCCTTGAGCGGCACCGGCTGCTGCTCGACACCGAGCTTGGTCAAAGCCAAATCCAGCGCCGAGGGAATGCCAAAGAGAGCCAGCGCAATGATGCTGATCGAAATGCCGTCCAATAAATAGGGCTGATCAAAGACAAAGCGCATGACACCGCTTTGCGCCTGCTGGCCAACGGTTGCGAGCAAGAGCCCAAAGGCTGCGGCAATGAGCCCTTTGATCGGCCGGCGCCCGGCCAAAACAGCCACCATGCTGAGCCCCCAAAGCATGACCACGAAAGGCTCCGGTGATCCCATGAGGTAGATCAAAGGTCTGGTCACCGGAATCGCAAGCACAAGAGTGAAGGTCCCGATCAAGGACCCCATGCCCCCGGCCATGAAAGAAGCTCCTAGAGCACGCCGCCCTTCACCGCGCTTGCCCATGGGGTAGCCGTCCAGAACGGTAGCCTGGGATCCGGAGCCGCCGGGGATACCGAAAAGGATCGGCAAGTAAGCCGCGCAAATAGCGCTGACCGAGCTGGCGCCGATCAATAGCGCGATGCCGGTAAGCGGCTCCCATTTGATGACAATCGGCAAGGCAATCGCGTAAACCAGCGGCATGCCCAATCCCTGCGGCGCTACGGCGGTGAAGGTGCCGATGCTGACACCAATGAGCATCGCCACGAAAATCTTAAAGTGGAGCAGGTTCACAAAGCCCTGAGCGGCCGCACTAAACAGAGAAGTTTCCATATAGCTATCCCTCGGCTCGATCTGGTGTTACTGCGCTATCGATGACCAGCTCTTCTTTGGGTGACGCCGATCACATTTTTAACGATGCGCCAGCCTAGCAAGAAAATTATGCACACCGGCTCTGGACAAGGTCATCCAGCGCCCGGCTACTCGATTAGAATGACAGTGGAAGCGGGAAAATAATCTCTAGATGAGAAAGACGCGATGCAACTTGTAGAGTTCAGAAACCCTGTGGAATGACGAGACGGAGTGACTAGGCGAGTGAGAGGCGGTTAGCCCAAACAGTGAAAGATGAGATGGCTGCTCACTGTGTGCCGACTCAATGATGTTATTGGCTAGACTGACTCGGTGCTTGAAATATGGCGGAAGAGTTTTGTCGGTACCCCCACTATAAGCGCTGGGGCCGGTCTCAAACTCAAGGTCTTCCAAGAGATCGAATCCGGAAAGAACGACCCACGATAATATCAGCAGGGCGGCCAGGGGCTTTCTCAGCATCGGCTCAAACTATCGGACCACCGTAACCAATTGTCAAGCGTCCGTATCGCGCATCAATGATGCAGGTGTTTCAGACGAGCTAGACGTTGTATTCAAATCGGAGCCACGGAGTTGCCGAGCAGGTGCTGAACAGGGATCGTGGGGAGGTTGTCATGTGTTCATGTGGCTTCTATGACCGGCTCATACACATTTTTTGCCATTTCTCATTGCTGTTCGGCTAGGTACGACCGGTTTCTTGTCTGCGTTATAAGTCCTGACCCGGGGGTAGTCCGAACATGACCCGGCCGTAGGTCGAGCCTGCCACGTCCCAACTCAGCGCTATATGCTGGCCTGCCGCGTGAATGTCGCGGAGCAGACGCTGCGATTCGCTATCCAGATAAATATTCCTCCCACCCGCCGAGGCGAAAAGACGATCCAGCGCTCGCGTGCATAGGTAAGCCACGTAGGCGATATCACGCCGATTCCGCGCCCGCTGTTCGATGCTCAACCGCTGGCCTCGCTGGACGAGCTCCATGGCCTCGCGGCAGTCCCGTAGCATCAACGCGCGCGCGGCGTCAATCTCAGCGGCCGAGTTCGCAACACGCATGTGGATGGCGCCTTCCTGGGCCGCCCTGCGGTCGCCGGA
>JAHKKJ010000195.1 GCA_020027655.1 Deltaproteobacteria bacterium
CTTCGCGAGCGACAACGGGCCGGAGTTCATCAAGCCCTGGGACGGCTGGGCAGGGCCGTGGCGCGGCCAATACTTCACCGCGTGGGAAGGCGGCATTCGCGTGCCGTTCATGATGCGCTGGCCGGGCAAGGTGCCCACGGGCCGGGTCAGCGATGAGGTCGTCAGAGACGTCGATTACGTTTTGCATCAAGCGGCTGTGCCATCGGTCCAGCGGTCCGTTTACGATCCCATTGGTACGAACCGAGCGAATGTGACAGGGACTTTGAATCTCCTAGAAAGTTGCCGGAAGGCAGGTGTTCGTCGTCTCGTCTACGCAGCATCGTCGTCCGCTTATGGCGACACAGAGATTCTCCCCAAAATAGAGGCGATGTCGTCGAATCCGCTCTCGCCCTATGCGCTACAGAAATTGGTCGGGGAGCGCTACTGCAAGCTATATTATGAGCTGTATGGGTTGGAAACGGTGAGTCTCAGGTATTTCAATGTTTTTGGTCCCGACCAAGATCCTCACTCAGAATACTCGGCAGTCATTCCCAAATTTATCACTAAATTATCAGCGAAGGAGCCAATTACTGTATACGGCGACGGCGAACAGTCCCGGGACTTTACCTATATCGAAAATGTGGTCGAGGCGAATTTGCTTGCTTTGCGAGCGATTGGAGTGCCTGGGAACGTTTGCAATATAGGCTGTGGTGAGCGCATCACTCTGAACTACTTAATACGTCTCCTGGAGGAGATCACAGGCATCAAAGCAGAGGTGAATTACATAGCTCCCAAGGCTGGCGACGTACGTCACTCTTTGGCTGATATTGCCCAGGCGCAGCGTCTTTTGGGTTATGAACCAAAAGTCATGGTGAAAGAGGGATTGAGAAGAACGGTTAAGGTATTCGCGATAGGTGGACTACTGACGTGAAGTACATGAGTGAGATGTCCTTGAGATCAGCAAGCAAACACGAATAACATAACTAATGTTCGTGTACGATTTGGCGGAAAAAATCCCAGCCAGGTTCTGGCTGGGATTTTTTTTGCCTTGACGATTCAATGTCGACGGCGACGGTATGAGCTCAAAATTCGATCAATGACGAAGAGATAACTATTGGTAGTCTTTGCTTACTTGCTCCGGGGTAATAATCCAATCCCCTGTACACGCTTTCCGAGCCACTTCGCCAATTTGCTTCCCATTGGTTCCGCCGTCATGGCCGGTTTTCAAGTGACCACTGAGGGTCATAGTTTCCGGCGACCCCAAAAGTTGCGGTATAGACTACGGCTCCACCGGTTTGCGCTTCCTACGCAGCTAGTTCGAGATCGGAGATAACGGTGAAGGTTGATTATTCGCCGTAATCTCTTACCACTTGCGACGGCCTCACAATCCACGATCCCGTGCAAGAACGTCGGGCCACCTCGCCGATCTCTCTTCCATTTGTCCCGCCGGCGTAATTACCTTCGACGCCGAAAGTCCCCGTGTAAGCGACCGCGGCAACGCTTTGAGTCCCGACACATGTTACTAACTTGGCTGGAAAATGGAGGGTCGTGAACACTATGCTTCCTAAAATATGCAAAAAACCGGGTCTTCTTGACTGAGTGGCAGGGTACGAAGCTGGATCGTCTTGTTGCGCCAGTTCTTCCGCTTGGCCGACGTTCGCCGCTAGCAATAAACTAAGCACCAGAAGAGTAGCGGTTAGAAATGAGTAAAATCTTTGTTTCATAAGGTGTCCCCCTCTCTCACATAACTATATTATATATTGATATTGTCACTCGATTGTAAGCTCCAAATCAAAGACAAAAAAGTGCGAAACGCCTTCGTTTCATGCTTTGACTCCTTTCTTCTAGCTTCTTGAGCGCCCCAATTCTGACCAGGTTTTTGCCCCACGTCAAGCTATGGCCTCTGTAAGGCAGCCTGGGGATCGCGTGTTGTTTCGTTTCTGCCATTTGTAATAGTCGAAAAACTTGCTGCCGCGAGGGAGCAATCTGTCGGGCCAAGTGGAGGTTTCCTAAACAGTTGCGCGATCTCGTGAGCTGGAATGGGGTAGCTATAATAATAGCCCTGGGCTTCATCGCATTCAAAGCCGACGAGCATGTCTTTAGCCTCTTGGGTTTCCACACCTTCTGCGGTTACCTTAAGGCCCAAGTTGTGTCCTAGATCGATGATTGATCTCACGATGACCGCATTGTCCCGGTCCGACTCCATATTCTGAACGAAGGATTTGTCAATTTTCATCCCTGTGACGGGTAGTTTTCTCAGATGTGCCAGAGACGAATATCCAGTGCCAAAATCATCAATCGTAAAGCGCACCCCCAAATCTCTGATAAGTGTTAGCGTGCGCATCGTTCTTTGAGGATCCCCCATAATCGCACTCTCTGTAATTTCGAGCTCTAACTTGTCGGCCGGCATTCCGATGCTTTTGGTGAGACCCGCGATCTGGTCCGGCAGCTCTTGAGCTTCCAGGTTCCACATTGACAGATTGACGGCAATGCCTATGTCGATTCCCATGTCGTTCCAGGCACGGCACTGGAGCAGCGACTGATGGAGTACCCAGAGGGTGAGAGGAATGATCAAGCCGGTTCTTTCGGCCACCGGAATAAACTCGTCCGGTGGAATAAGACCAAGCTCGGGATGCTGCCAGCGGGTTAGGACCTCAAGCCCGGCGATCAAGCCATTTTTGAGGTCTATTTTTGGTTGATACAATAAAAACAGTTGATCGGCTACGATCGCCCGCCGCAACTCGCTCATGTGTAATACAGCACGGGGGGCATTGTTCTGCTCGTGAGCGTAGAGTACGTATTTGTTCCTTGTTCTTTTAGCGGCTGCGAGAGCGATATCGGCTCGGTGCACCAAGTTATCTGCGTTGCTACTATGCTCAGGAAATAGTGCGATTCCGATGCGTGGCCGAACGTCGAATTTGAGCCCCTCAAGCAACAAAGGCTCTTCCAATTTGCTCAGAACCTTTCGTGCGACGAAAATGACATCCTCGGTCCCGGCAACAGAAGGTAGCAAAACTGCCAACTCTCCGTCGTCCATTCGAACTATTGTATCTGAGTCTCTTAGTACCGCGCGGAGACGGATCCAAATCTTCTCGGAGAACTCCTTAGCGAGCGCGGAGTCCTGAATCGGAAAGTTGTCTGTGGCATCGATATCAATCAGCAGCAGGCCAACTTGCTTGACATCATGTTGGGCCGCCAGGATGGCTTGTCGAAGGCGGAGTTCGAAAAGAGTATTCCCAGACAAATCAGTAATGGCTTGGTGCATTAGTCCAACCTGGTGAGGAATTATTACCCTGCCGTCGCTTTTCGCCTTGTCTTAGTTTATTTGTTTTTGCCGCTTTTGCCGTAAGTAGCCGGCCGTGACGAAACGCAATCACTATGCCATTGCTCCAAGACGAGAGAAACCGTTGTGGTCTTAATCGGTTACATTCTTTGCGAGGTTAGGCGATGGAATTTAGGTGCCCAATATACCTGCTTTTTTTGCCACCATGGTCTTCGTATATGACAGGTTTGTCCCATTTAACCCGGTTGATCTGGACCAAAGCAAGATAGACTAAAGCCAATAGGGCTATTGGAAAGAAGATCTGTCGAAGTATAGAAACTGCCAGTAAATTCCGTGCCTATCCGACGGCTTGATTAACTTTCTTTGCCTCGCTAACTTTTCCTGGAGAAGACGCGGCGAGTGATACAGGGGTTTCTCTGGTGCGGGGAATTGGCAGCTTTATCAAATTTCGCAAGCGGTGCGTCGCCGAACGTCGCCCTTCGTATGTTCGTGGCAATACGATTTTGAATGTCGTACCTTTTCCTAGTTCGCTCTCAACGCTCATTGCGCCTTTCATCTGATCCACGTGTTTCTTGACAATGCTGAGGCCCAAGCCAATTCCTCCGCGTGAATTCTCAGACGAAGTCTTGTGAACTTGCATGAAAGGGTCAAAAATGTTCGAGAGATGATGGTGAGCAATTCCTATGCCGGTGTCGGATACTTCAAGTGCCACGGTTTGGCTTGTCAACCAGTTAAGACGAACCGAAATAACTCCACGATCTGTATACTTGATTGCATTCTGAAGCAGATTGCTCACTATTTCTTTAAATCTCTCCGGGTCGGTATTCAGTGTATTGACCTCGTTCGAGAGCTCCCAGCTAAGTTCAAGGCCTTTTTGCTTGCATAAAAAGTCAAAGGTATCGCGAAGATCGTTAAAAATTTTGCTAACCGGAAATTCTTCAATACGAAGCGGCTGTTTGTTTGCCTCCAGTCGCGAGAAAATGAGTATTTGATCAATCATATTCTTGAGGTGGCTCGACTGTTTCGCAACAATCTGAAGAATCTCTTGATGCTTGGATTCAATCTCACCATAAAGTCCGTCCGTTATGCACTCGATGTAGCCTATGATCACTGCGAGTGGGGTGCGTAACTCATGCGAAACTTGGTTGAGGAATTCTGATTTAAGCCTCGCCACATGCTCGGCTCTTTCTTTCTCCTGCTTCAAGACTTCGAATGCTGAGGCCGCTGTGTCCTTCGGAGCCGACTTGGCTCCAGCAATAGCCAGTCCCATGATTAGGATTCCGAAAACAGCGATGGAACCGTAAAGGAATAATTCCTTGTTACTTCTGAAAGTCGGGGAATAGGCAGTGATCTTACTCACAATATCCTGGGGAACCTGAGATGTCTTAGTACTCAGTTGTTTGACGCCGACGCCGATGGATTCGCGGCTCCCGGCTCGTTTTAGATCGCCGGAAATGCTTCCTTGGACAGGTTCAAATATTATCCATGCGCCAACAACTAGGGTGAGGACGAATGGGATAAGAAGGGCTACGCTTCGAAGCGACATTCTGTCAGGCGTGTACGGAAGTTTGAGTCAAGCCATTTTTGCCTTGGGGCAGGCAAACCTGGACCCGATCCTTACCGCTATTTTTAGCCACGTACATCGCCTGATCTGCGTCCTCGAGCATTTGTCGCCAGTCAGCATAATCCTTGGTCGAGGTTGAGCTCAGGCCGATACTGACCGTGAGCGCAAAGGGACTAGTGCTCGTGCCAAATGTTTGCGACCTGATTTCTTCATGAATTTTGTTGGCTACCTGGAGCGCGCTTTCTTGGTCAGTTTCAGGAAGAATCAGGACGAATTCTTCGCCGCCATAGCGCGCCGGGAAATCACTTCGGCGGGTTCTTTCTCGAAGTATTGCGGAAATTTTGACGAGCGCGGCATCCCCCCCGTGATGCCCATAGGTGTCGTTGATATTTTTGAAGTTATCAATGTCCAATAGCAGAACCGAGGCTGGATGGTTGTAGCGCGTTGCCCGCTCAAATTCCTCCGCAATCTTTCTTTCAAAGGCCCGGCGATTAAAGAGGCCAGTCAACGGATCAGTCTGGGTTTGGTATTCAAGATTCTGTTGATAGTGTACGACTCTAGAGCCAACGCGAACTCTGGCCAGTAACTCGGAAAAGGAAAATGGTTTCGTAATATAATCATCGGCCCCGAGATCGAGCCCGCGTACTCGATCGCCTTCCTGGATCCTGGCGGTAATCAGAATCATGTAGATACCTTTGAGAGCAGGGTCACTGCGGATGCTCTTGATGAGTTCAAAGCCATCCATTTTGGGCATCATGATGTCCGACAGCGCGATCTGGACGTTTTCTTTTTGGAGTTTTTCCATGGCCTCTAGGCCATTCCCCGCCGTCACGACACGGTAGCCTTCCCGCTGAAGGACAATTGCCAAGAGGTCGCGCTGATCCGGGTGGTCTTCGATGACCAAGATGGTTAGAGGTTTTCGTTCGTCTTCGCCAGTTTGCATAGAAGTCTCAGTAAGTAAATTTCTATTGGCAACTCCGCGCTTCAAAATGGACACAAATCGTCTCCACGCACAAAAAGGGTCCCCTGTAACATCGTGGTCACCTAATCTTGTTCATGAACTAGTGCAACACGCAAACGCTGGCTCCTCGACGCAAAACATGTTCCAGACGCCAAGCGTGTTCACCAAGGTTCTTAAAGGCTCTTCGGTGTGACGGTCATATTGTCTTAAGTTCCTATCCATGTAGCACATTTTCTACACCTTAGTGGAGATCGGTTGACACACCTCTTTTTCTAGCTTGGAACTCTGCGTGCTTATGAGATCGAGGTTGCGCACTTTATGACACTTTATTCAGAGAGCCTGTCACTTTTGTCAAAGAAAGCCTGCAAAAAATTGGTCTTATCCCCGTAAGCCTTTGAAAAATATAGTTAGAGATGACTGGCATAATAACTGCTTTTTCCGCAAGCCAACATGATGACAAGTCCTCAAAAAATCGCCTTAGCTTAGATAATTGGTTAGGTGTCGATCGGGACTCAATACTTGTTAATCAATGGTAGTAAAGAAAGGGGGTGAAAGAATAATGGAGTTTCTAAAGAGGTTGGTAGTTGAAGAAGAGGGACAAGGCTTGGTGGAATACACCTTGATCGTCCTTCTTGTCGCATTGGTTTTCTGGCTTGCAGTCAAGAACGCAGACGTAGGTACCGCGTTGTCGAATTCGTGGGGCTCAGTTACTTCATGTCTCACCGATCCATTTGGTTGCGGTTGATCGTAAGCGTTTGCATAGTCCGACTCGGGGGCAAGAAACGGCCGATTCTTGCCCCCGAGGCAGAAGTAATTGGTAGGTAAAACGAATTGCCAGGGTTTCGGTCAAACTAAATGAAGTAATGGCGTTGTAAATTGCTGAGTCCCCTCGACTTCTCGATCTTACTGGTGACTGTCCTTTCGGTTTTCTTCGACTTGACGGTGCGAAGGATTCCGAA
>JAHKKJ010000196.1 GCA_020027655.1 Deltaproteobacteria bacterium
CTTTGATCGCGCTTTCGAGCACAAGTACCCGTGCGCCGGCGCGTCGCGCCATCAGCGCGGCGCACAGCCCGGCGTTTCCGCCGCCGGCAACGAGAACGTCGAAGGGATGCTTCAAATCCGCCATTATCCGAGCAGAATACCTTGGGGCCAATAGAGGGCGAGCAACTGACTCATGAGCAGCGTAACGCCGACAACGGAACCGGTGTAGATAAGCGCATAGAGCCAGCCCGTTCTGACCCAGCCGTAGAGGAAAACGAAAGTGAAAAGGGCGGTCGCGATGCCGAACCCTAAAAGCAGAATCAGCAAAAGAAACAACACGAGCGAAAGAAAATAACCCAGGATCAGTTTGGTTTTCGGCCGCGTCTCGATTCCCGGCGCCGTGCGCGTAGCGCGCAGCTCGAGAACAAGCTGGGCTACGGCCATGAATACCGCAGGAATCGTAGCCGCCATCGGAAAAATGGCGCCCAAATAGGGAAAGGAGCGAGACTCATAGAGCGCGGCTGCTACAACGAGTAAAACGAAACTCGTGAAGAGGACGGACGGGACTTTTCCCAGAACAGCCGTTCCCTCTCCCGACTCCTCGGCCGGGATTTCTTTACCCCCGCTTTTTCCTCGGATGCACCAGTATATGGAGGCAAGCAGCAATAGGCCCAGAACAATGACGCCGGGCCGCGAGAGCCATTCCATGCCGTAGCGGCTGATCGATAGCCACAGGTACTGTTCGGTCGGCTTGGTCAGAACGAAGCCGACCAGAAAAGGGGCGCGCGGCCAACCCAACTGCTTCATGAGCCAGCCCAGCAGTCCCAACCCCAGCATGGCATAGATATCGCCGAAGTTTTGGGAGCTTTGAAAGGCGCCAAAAAAAATCGTGACGACGATCGCCGGAGCCAGCCGGGCGAAGGGAATCCAGGTGAGCCGCGCCAGCGCCGGGCTCAAAAAAAGGCAGAGCGCGGCGCCGATGGTGTTGGCGATGGCAAAACTCCAGATAATTGTAAAAATCAGGTCGAGGTTTTCCTGCACCATGCGCGGGCCGGGTTGAATGCCATAGAAAAACAACGCGCCCAGCAGGATCGCCGACGGAGCGCCGCCCGGAACGCTGAACAGAAGCGTCGGGATGAAATCGCCGGCTTCAACGGAATTGTTGGCGCTTTCCGGGCCGATCACGCCGCGAATATCGCCCTTGCCGAAGCGCTCGCGATCGCGGGCCATGGCTACCACGTGCCCATAGGCCATCCAGGATCCCGCCGTGGCCCCGATGCCGGGAAGAATTCCGGCCCAGACACCGATCAGGGACCCGCGCACCACGATGCCCCAATGTTGGATCACGTCTCTCACTCCTTGGAGCCAACCATGGCCCAAATTGATACGCTCGGCGATCTGGCCGCCTTTAGCTAGGAGATCTATAATTTCCGCGATGCCAAAGACTCCCAGTGCGACGCCAACCAAGGGGACTCCGTCCAACAGGTAGAGCTGGTCGAAGGTGTAGCGATCGACCGCGTCGGCGGGAGCCGAGCCGACGCTTCCCAGCAAGAGTCCGAGGCACGCCGAGAGACCGCCTTTTAGGGGCGCGCCTCCGGTGAGAAAGCCCGCAAAGGAGAGGCCGAGAACACAGAGCATCAACAACTCGGGAGAGCCGAAGAGTAGAACCAGAGGCCGCGCGATGGGCAGGGAGAGAGTCAAAAACAGAGCGCCGATGAGGCCGCCGATCATCGACGACAAAAAGGCGGCGCTCAAGGCCCTGCCGGCCTGGCCCTGCTTGGCCAGCGGATGACCATCGAGAATCGTGGCGGCCGCCGCCGCCGAGCCCGGAGTGCCGATCAGCACCGAGGTGATGGTGTCCGAGGTATGGACCACCGCCAGCGATCCGACCAAAAGGACCATCGCCGAGTGAACATCCATTGTGTAAATGAAAGGGAGCAAGATGGCTACACAGGCGATGCCTCCCAGGCCGGGCAAGATACCGATGACCGTCCCGGCCAATACGCCGGCCATGAGCATGGCCATATGATGAGGATTTGCAAACCTCTCAAGCGCGATTAGGGCGGCATCCCACATGTCTTAGCGATTCAGCCGGAGCGAGGTAGGGCGTTGAGGAGTATGGAGTGCTGGGGTGGTGGAGTAATGGAGTGATGCATTTAAAACCCAATACTCCAATACTCCCAATCCTCTACCCTAGTCGAGTTTCACGCGATACTTCTTGCCCACCCACTCCCTGACGAAACGTTGGGTCTCCGCATCGATTTGGAAAGCTTGTTGGATGGTTTTTTCGAGCCGATCGCCGCGCAACAGCGGATAGCCTCCCAAAACCTTGTCGGTCTTGGTGAGAAAGTCCTTATCTTTTCCCAACTGGTCCGCGGCCGCGTAGAAAACCCGCAGCACCTCGGCCGGGGCATCCGCCTTGACCCAGAGAATCTTCTGCACGGCAAATGCCGAAGGCATAAAGACCTTGTAAGTCTCCCAGAATTTGCCCGAAGGTTTCTTTCCCTTGATCTTCTCGTAGACTTCGGGAACCGTCGGGAGGTCGGGCACTGCGGGGTCGCGGACGATATTTCCACTGTCATCGAGTTGGCCAAAGCTCATCAATGGAATCGCTTTGCCTTCCTGAATTAGCGGGACCACAGTGGCGTTATAGGCAGGAGTCGTCTGGTAGTCGATGTTGGTTTCCCCCCGTTCAAAGGCAATCCGCGCCTCTCCCCTACCCCTGAAACCGAGCACGCCTTTTGCGTCCATCTCTAACAGCTCAAAACTGATAAGAGGAATCAAATCGAGCCCAATGGCGCTGATCCCGCCATAAATCAGATTCTTGGCTTTGGCGAGATCCTCCACCCTTTTGATACCTGCGGCCGGAGATGCGTACATTACGCCACCCACGGGATTCACGAGCAACGGCTTCCACTGGCGAAAGTCGTACTTGGCTGCCTTATCTCCCAGGAGAACCGGAAAGTAATTGGTCGCCGAGCTTACCAGCAACATAAGTCCATCCGGTTTGGCCTTGACAGCAAACTCCATCATGCCTGGGATGCCTCTGCCACCGCCGATGTTGCGGAAGTTGAATTTGGGAGTGCCGGGAATACGCTTATCAAGATACGGTGTGATCGTGCGGATCCAGATATCCGACCCGCCCGCTACGGGAAAAGGAATAATGACCTCGATGGCCTTCCCTTCATAATAGGGAGCTGCGCCCAGCGCCTGGGTGGCAACCGCGAACGACAGTCCAAAGACGGCGAGCCATCTCCCAATTGGCCATCCAGCTCTGAAGCGGATCTTTTTCATAATACCCCCTCTGAAAGAGTTTCTTCTCCCATACTGTCTTGCATCTTGCCCTGTCAAGGACGAAAATTTTCACGGCGTGACCACGAAGCTCTGGAGCGCTTCGGCCACCCGCCGCGCCGAGGTTCGAGCCTGATCCTCCGTCTCCCCCGGAGGCGGCTGGGAATAAATGAGAAACCTGAGATCAGGAATCCCCCCGGCTTTGGCCTGCTTTCTGGCCGCCTCGGCGAAGACGTCGTGAACGACCACTGCGGTGGGTATGCCCCCATTTTCCAGCCTTATAGCGTCCCACACGGAGCCGCTGGTGCAGGACCCTCAGGCCCCGACGCCTATAACGACCAGCTCTGTACGCGTCTTGAGTTCGGCAATTTCACTCTCGGCTGCGGCGGGCGCGAAGGTATTTTCTTTCCGCAGAGAAGTGACGCTTCGGGGATGGTAAATCTCCGCGAATAGATCCTCGAGCTGCTTCCAGAACTTCACGGCAGAAACGTGACCGTTGAAGAGAAATCCAAGCCGTCGCCCGTGAAGCTCCTCGATTCGAACGGGTCTGCGAAAAGTTTCAATATGGGGCTGCGCGACAGGGTTCATCATCCGAATCGACATTCTTGGGTCTCCTCTCGTGGCCAACGAATCGTCATTGGGGAAAATCGATTTTTTCGGTCTCCGCAAAACCCCCATGCTGTCCCCAACCGGGGATAAAGGCGCATATCCCGCTTCCTGATCCCCAACCTCCTGCAACAACGATGAGGAGATTTTCCGGCCGTCGGATCAGAGGGACAAGGGCAGCATCGTCTTTTGGGTCCGTGAAGCGGCTGAAGTGGAAGGGATGACTCTCGCCTAGGTATTCGTTCGCCTTCATGAGACCTGCCGGCTTACGCGCCCGCTCGATAAGGGCTTCTCTAACATCAGACTTGCTATAGCCCTTGTCAGCCAAGTGTCTCGCCACAAGAGGCCCGATAACCAGGACCATGTCTCCACCGGCCTGCATGGTGCTGTTGCCGACTGTCGCCATGGAATCCGCCAGGACTGTGAGGATCTTATCCGGTGTACTGTATCCCCCTCCAGTCATGATATGGTGCGGCGCCTCGCCAGCGAAGACGGTCACACAGCTTTCTGCGGAATCGAACCCCCGGTCCGCGTGGAGAGGCCTCCACGGATTCCATTCCTTCTCTTCAGCGATGCAGTGAGACCACTTCCCGGGATGGCCCAGCACAGCTTTGTCGAGCTCACCTGCCCGGCCTCCGCCTATGTTCCAGAGAATCAAGCGGATCGCCCTTCCGACAGCGGCGTTGGCACGACATCCGCCAGCAAAGACGTTGTCGCGGGAATTAAAGCCGAGCCGCCCGACCACGGGCCCGCTCACGATGAGGAGAGGCGCAGCGCAGTGAGTGGTGGCCTGAACACCGTTGAGGTTGAAGCGATCCGTCAACATGGCGCGCAATGCGGCCAAGACTACCGGGACATATTCAGGAAGGCAGCCGGCCATCACGCAGTTGACAGCGATCTTCTCCACGGTGGCTCCGCCCTGATAGGGCGGTATGATCCCGATAACCTGTTGCGGATCACGGCCGAGATAATCCAAAATTTTCTGGACGAGACGAGGCGTGGGAAGGATCACAGGGAGCCCGTCGGTCCAGCCCAAACGATAGATCTCCTCCACTGCAGTCTCATAGTCTCCGGCCTCGATCACATCGAGTTTTGCCAGCTCTTCTAAAGGAAGATAACCCATCTTTATTTCTCCACGCCCTACTCTTTCGAGCTAAAGACCCACTAACCACTCCGCTTCATCGCTTCTTTGATGTAGCCGCTTTTCTCCAGCCGCTCGATAAAAGAAGTATCGACCAGATCTGCCGCCTTGAGCTTGGCCATGCGGGGATTGATTCGTAATAAAGCATCGATCATATTTTGTACGCCTGCAAGCGGGACATTTGGAACTTTGGTCTTGGCGTGGATTTCCAAAGTCGAATCGTACATGGCTTGAACGCTTTGGGGGGAAGTGAGCCTCAAGCGACGGGCCAGCACGCTCTTCACCGCCTTCTCATTGGCTGGGTTAGGCAGAAAGGCTAAACCGTCCACCGTGCCTTTGAGAAAGGATTCTATAAGTTGCGGGTTCTCTCTGGCATAGCTCCGTGAAGCAACGATGACCGTATTCAAGTAGGGAATGTCAGCCTTGGTCATGTCGAGCATCATCGTGAGCCCCTTATCCTTCGCTGTCTGTGCGAATCCGGGATCCAGAGCTGACGCATCAATTCTACCAGTGAGCAGGGCCGCCACTCTCTCCGGCTGTTGTCCGACCTGGATGATCGCGATCTTATCGCGAGCCGGGTCGAGGCCAAGTTGTTGCAGCGCCACTTCAGCCGCCAGGTGACTGCCGGAGCCGAAGGTGCTGATGGCCACTCTCTTCCCCTTCAGATCCGCAGGTTGGCGTAGCTGAGGATGAACCCAAAATTGATAGGGGAGAATGTGGATCAACCCCGCTAAAATCGCGAGGTCGGCTCCCGCTCCAACGGCGCCCGCTGTGGGACCGACGCTGGTGGAGGCGATTCGAGCCTCGCCTGCGAGTAACGCCTGAGACGTCACGGATCCGCTGCCTGTAAAAACAGAGGTGGCATCGAGACCGTGCTTTTTAAAAAAGCCCTGATCTTCGCCTAGCCAGACGCTCGTGTGCGTAGAGATCAACCCAGCATAAGCGACCAATAGCTTTCTTGGAGCTTCTTGGGCGGAAGTCGGGCAAACCAAGCTTCCGAGCAAGACCACAACCAAGCACACCTGGATGAAACTCTGTTGCGTCATTGCGTAAAGGAGCCTTCCGATTGTCGCCATAGTAACCTCCCTTTTTGTGATCGCATCTGAATAGGAAGCGTCGCCAACTTGCATTACCTATTTTTGCATGCCTCGCCGATCCTAAACCACGAGGGACGATGTGGGAAGGACTTATAGCGCAATAATGGGGACATTCCCAGTGGATTGATGAAGTGTGGCGGGTGAATTTGCAGATGATGATAAAACTCAATATAAGCTAGTCCCTAAATCAACCCAAGGAGTGCCTCATGGCGATTCAATTCATTGGCAGCATTTCTCGCTTGCTCACGGCGGTGGTCATCGGATGGATGCTCATTGCATCCCAACCGCTACCCGATTCCGCGCTAGCTCAAACCGCGCCTTTTTACCAGGGGAAGACGATCCGTATCATCGTCGGTTTTACCGCCGGCGGTCTCTACGACCAGTACGCCCGGATTCTTGCACGTCACATGCCCAAGTACATTCCCGGAAATCCTAACATCATCGTGCAAAATATGCCCGGCGCCGGCTCGCTGACCGCAACCAACTATGTTTACGGCGTCGCTAAACCGGATGGTTTAACCTTAGGGATGATAGGCAGCGGAATCTATCTGGACCAGCTTCTGGAGCGCAAAGAAGCGCAGTTCGATATGCGCAAACTAAATTACATCGGCAGCGTAGATCAAAGGGA
>JAHKKJ010000788.1 GCA_020027655.1 Deltaproteobacteria bacterium
ACTCCTCTCGACGCTGAGAAAAACGAAGCCATGATCCCGTCGCCAGTGTGTTTGATCTCCTTGCCATTGTAAGACTCAAGCGCTCCACGGACCGTTTCGTTGTGCTCTCGTAGAAGCCTTTGAGCACCTTCGTCCCCCAGCCGCTGCGTCAGTAACGTCGACCCTTCGATGTCAGTAAACATAACTGTGACAGGCACAATCTCGTCTGTAGTCCGGGGTTGTCGACGATCCTCGCTTTGTCTCAGGAACTCAATTACCGGCGTAACGATTTCCATTGCCTCCTCATGCGAACTGGGGAGATGGTTGCTCCCCTCAAGCGGCAGGAATCGGGCGCCTGGAATCTTGGATGCCAGCTCTCGCCCGGCGGCGAACGGCACTTGATCCCCTCGCCGGTGGATCACCAATGTTGGAACCGACACGTTGGTCAGAAGTTTGCTGAGATTTCTGCGGTTGCTTCCAATTTCTATCTGTTTTTGTACCACGTCACCGGTTGCCGAAAGGCGCAGCCAGCGAGCAATCCGCTCAATGTCCTGCCGAGTTCCACCGTAAGGCATCATGCGTTCCGCCCAGAGCTTGGAGCCGACCTCCCAACTGGCTCGAATCACAGCAAGCACAACCTCTCTCTGTTTCCTACGGTCGTCATCGGATCCTCTTGTATTGGTACCGTAGAAAACAAGGTGACTCACGCGATCAGGATGCTTCGCATAATAGTGGAGAGCAAGTAGTCCTCCAGCAGAAAACCCGTACAACGCGAACTTTTCGAGCCTCAACTCGTCGACCACCGCTTCAAGGTCGGGCACGAAGCTCTCGTCTGAAGAGTAATCAGAAGCATCGCGCTCGGAAAGGCCGGTGCCGCGCTTGTCAAAGCGAACCACCATGCAGTGCTGGGCTAGGGCTTCGTAGACTTCTGCTAATGGCCCCTCAATCAGGTCGGCTTCAAGGTGAGTGACAAACTGCGGCGGAATGACGATTGGCAGCCCGCGCCCCATCGTTGAATAAGCGATCGTTGCCCCGTCAGCCGTCTTGCAAAAGCGGATGTCTTGTTTTGCGATTGGCGCCATGGTCTCGCTCCAGTTAGAAGTTCTTTTTTGCTTCGGACGAATTTGCCTGGAGCATTGTCCGTTTCTCACGTAAGGCTGTCAACAATGATAAGCCACACTCACTTGGTTCCGGCTCCGATGAGGAACTCGCCGGGGACCTCGACGCCGTTTGGCCCTTCGAGCTGGCTCAACTCGCGCTCAATTTCCGTCCAAGCCTGTTCACGCTGGGCTTCGCCCAGCCTTTCGATAGGTCCGCGCAGAAAAGCGGTTTCCTTCAACCTTCGGATCATCTCATCGGTGGATGAGAAATGACGGCGAAGGCTTAGCGCTTGGACGGTAACATCGCGCAAGCCGCTCTCTCTGAAGGTGTTCTCAAGCACATCGGTTTCGCCGAGGGAGAACAGCGGCAGCGGCGCGCATCCAAAACGGTGAGCGACGCCCAAAGTGATGCCTTGATACGGATTTTTTTCCGCCGTCGAGAACACCAGTGCCGCAACTTTTCCCCCTGGCCGAACGACTCGGCGCATTGCTCGCAGTACCTTCGCCGGATTGGAGAACAGAAACAGACCGAGCTGGCATATGGCCGCGTCGAAGGAGTCTGCGTCGAGATCGATGTTCTCGGCGTTCATAACCCGTGTCTCGACGTTGGTGAGACCCGCGTCTCGCGCCGCATCGGCGGCCAGCTTGAGCATGCTGGCAGAAATGTCTGTGGCCAACACGTAGCCGGTCGGCCCAACGCGCTGAGCCGCCATCACGGTTTGATCCCCCGTGCCGGCCGCCACGTCGAGTACCCGATTACCGGTCCGAACCTCGGCCAGTTCAAGCATCATTTCTGTTGCCGGCCCTTGGAGCTCGACACGCCGCGCCCGCCCACGATTCCTGCGTTCGGCAACCTCGCTGGATTCCCAGTTTATAGCCGCTTCAGCAGGATCGGATGATTTGTTGGTCATCGTCTATTCCCCCTAATTTCGCACCGAAACCGTAGCGTCTCTGTCTTCGTTCGCTATCTCACCCCAAGGGCAGCCTCAACCGCCTCTTTTCTCTCCAAACCGTAAAGGCTTTTTATGTCCATCTCTGGACTCTCTGACACGTAGAGTTTCCAAAAAATCTCCACACCTTTCGTTTCGACTAGATACTTGACCAATCGGTAACTTGCAAAATAGTAGGCTCCGCGCCGGAGCGGATCCGTTGAAACCCATTCCGGCGGCGATTTGGTCGTGCCGAGAAGCTCTACGACCTCCGGTGGAATATCGAGGCGCGTAGAGTCTCCTCCCGGATTGGGACCCACGGCAGCTCCGGGAAAAACTTTCAGGGCGACGTAGTCGGCGATGCCTTCGCGCAGTGTGTGACTGTTATAACGCCACGTAAAGAGGTGGGTCAGCTCGTGGAGGTGTGTCGCGTTCTTGCCGCTCATGGCTCCCTGATAAGCCCTCAGGTTAAGGAAAACGATGGCTTTTGGATCCCTCGGATGCCCGTATCCCCTCCATACATGCGAGACGCCGATCGCATCGGACACGTAGACGCGAACCTTGGGCCCGAGTGTTGCCGTGTCCAATTTAAGGCCCGTGACACGTTGCACCCGTTCGTACGCGCTTTCCATCACTTTAAGAAAGGAAGGGTCAATTGCCGCTCCATGCTGATAAATCTCTAGGTACGTACCAGTCGCGACTAGCTCCGCCTGCGCTACGATCTGCTCATCCGACACCGAACGGC
>JAHKKJ010000013.1 GCA_020027655.1 Deltaproteobacteria bacterium
GCCGTGACGATGCCGCGCACGAGATTGGCCGGCGAGTGACAGTGAGCGTTCACCATTCCAGGCATGGCGATACGGCGATCGCCTTCAATGGTTTTGTCGAACGGACCGGGTGGCATCCATTGAGTCGGTCCAACATAAACTAGCTTGTTGCGGTCGATAACGATCGACCCGTTTTCGATTACGTCGTTTTGCCGGTTCATCGTTACAAGGAGAGCGTTACGAATCAAAGTCTTCATGGCACACCTCATCGGTTACGAATTAAAGTTGAACCCGCCGGGAGAAAAGCTGCTGCGAGGAGTTTCTATAGGTAGGGAAAATAGTTTTGGAATCCGTTCACGGCGAACTCAAAACCGAAAGCTCGAACCCCGAAACTATGGGCGCAACATTGCACTCACACAAAGCCCATTTTTCTGCCCCAATTCTCGGCGTCTTTGAGAAAATCAACAATCTGCTTGCTGGCGCTTTCAGAGAAGTAACTTTTGCTGAGGCCCGTGTCGAGCACATCGTCCCAATTGGCGAGCACGTGCAGGGCAATGTCATTTCTTGCCAGATTGTCTCTCCCCTCGTGCTGATTCAACCGGTCTGAAGCATAGTCAAAGACGCACAGACAGTGGGTCATTTTCGCTCCCGCCGCGCGAATGCCGATGTTAAAGCGAAGTTTGCTCAGCCCGTCGGTAATGAGGTCTTCAACCAACAAGACCCTCTTCCCCGGTTCCAGAATCCCTTCGATCTGTTTTGAGCCACCGTACCCTTTGGGCTGTTTACGGATATAGATCATCGGCTTCCTGATCAGATGAGAAACAAACGAGGCATAAGGGATACCCGCGGTCTCTCCTCCCGCAACGACGTCGATGTTAGCCAGGCCAATGGCCGTTTCTGCCTTTTTGGCAAGCTCAATTACGATATATTCGCGCTCTTCGGGGAACGAAAGAATTTTACGGCAATCGATGTAGACCGGCGAAATGCGACCGGAGACGAAGACAAAAGGCTTCTCCTTGTAGACTTGGATGGCTTCCGTCCGAAGCAGCATCTCTGCAATTCTTTGGGCAACGTCGCTCATGGAAAACTACCCTTCAATTTCTCGAATAGGCAGGCTATAACATAGCCTTTCCTTATTTCCAACAAAAGATTCAACTGAGGAGCGCAGTTTTCTGACGCATTCTAAGCTGGTAGAATACGATCTGTGAAATCGCGCCAAAGCGTCCGGGCATCGCCACTTTCATACAATATCCAGATCAACAAGCGCCGCCTGCTGCGTGATCTCAACGCTGTGTCACGTATCGGCATCGGCGATCGCGGCTCGGTCACAAGGTTGGTCTTTTCAATTAAAGAGCTGCGTAGCCGCCAATTTCTGATTCACCAAATGCGTCAAATCGGTCTGCAAATCCACATCGACCGGATCGGCAATATTTTTGGCAGACTGGATGGAGCTAATGCGAAAGCGCCTGCACTCCTCGTCGGTTCGCATCTAGACACGGTTATCCATGGGGGAAAGTTCGACGGTACCATGGGTGTTATTGCAGCGCTGGAGGCGGTGCGAATCCTCAAGGAACAAAAACTTGTCCTGCAATCTCCCGTAGAAGTTGTTTGCTTTGTCGGTGAGGAGTCGAGCCGCTTTGGTTATTCGACTCTCGGAAGCAGCTTGGTGGCAGGAGAAATTCGCGCCAAGGATCTTGCCCATGCCGCGGACGCCCAAGGAACCAAACTAGAAGACATTTTGGCGAGCATGGGCATCTACCGGAATAACTTGCGGTCCATGAGCCGCGATCCGTCTACGATAAGAGCCTACCTAGAACTTCACATTGAACAAGGACCTATCTTGGAAGCTAAGAAAAAGCCCATTGGGATCGTAACCTCCATCGCCGCCCCAACACGATTTAGAGTTGTTTTGACCGGGCAAGCCGACCACTCCGGAACGACTCCAATGGAGATGCGCAAAGACGCTCTTGTGGCCGCGTCCGAGTTCATCGTGGCCCTGGAAAAGATTTGTCGCCGATATTCGCGCATGGAGAAAGGCCGGGTGGTCGGCACCGTCGGCGCGATTAGCATCGAGCCCGGAGTCATTAACGCTATCCCAGGGAAAGCCGAACTTTCAGTCGACATCCGCAGCATCGCCGCAGAAGCTAAGAGACGCGTCGTGCGGCTGGTTCAAGCGCGGATTCGTGAAATCGCGCGACGCAGAAAGATCCAAGTTAAGATCTTGCCCCTGCGCGAAGAAGACCCGGTTCCCCTGGATAAATGGCTTATTCATCTGCTAAAAGAGTGCTGTGAGATGAGAAATATCGCCTATGAAATTATGCCCTCGGGGGCCGGTCATGATGCCATGCAGATGGCCAAGGTTACACCCGCCGGGATGTTGTTCATTCCTAGCCGGCGCGGCATTAGTCATAGTCCGCTCGAGTGGTCTGAGCCAGAGGACATTTGCTTGGGCGCGCAACTGTTGTTGGATTCCGTGATTCGGGTAGCCAATGAAACGACCTAAAAGCGTACGGATCCTGAGCGCCGTGGACATTAAGACAAATCTCGAGCGCATGGCCCGCGCAATTCTTCGTCAAAACAAATCGTTTGATTCGCTCGGATTTATTGGCATCCGTACCCGCGGCCTTTTCCTTGCGAAACGGCTGTGTGAGATAATCAAGAAATCTAATGACAAAGAGGTTCCCCTCGGGGAGATGGACATCACTCTCTACCGCGATGATCTCAACGCTCTGTTGCCTCACGGCAAGGTTGATCACACCCGGATTCCCTTCGATATCAACAATAAGACGATCATCCTATTTGACGACGTACTACATACGGGCCGAACCGTGCGAGCGGCAGTGGATCACCTCATCGATCTTGGACGGCCAAAAGCGATCCATCTCGCCGTACTCATCGACCGCGGCGGGCGTGAATTTCCCATTGCTGCCAATTTCGTCGCGAAGAAGATCAACCTACCCGGGGAAGGTGAGGTTAGATTGAAACTCAAGGAAGTAGATGGCAAAGACGAAGTCGTAGTCACCAAGTGACGCCAATTCTATCCTGCCATGGAGCTATATAATTTCGATCACGATCATCAAGGCGAAGTCAGCACAAAGGAAAGCAGAAACAGGAGCTTATCAAACGAGAAATGGATGGCATCAGCATCCGATGAGTTTTTCGCTAGCCATACTTGCGCTGCTCCGTCAGTAGCGAAGCAGCGACGCTCGCCTGGGAAGGGAATTTCATCAAAACGCGGGTGCCCTTACCAGCTTCACTGCTGATTTCTAACATTCCACCGATGAGTTCAGCCATCCGGCGCGCGACAGTCAGCCCTAAGCCCAATCCCGAGAAGGAACGGTTAGACGATGTGTCGACCTGCTGAAAGGGCTCAAAGATCGAGTCCAACTTATTCTTTTCTATACCGACACCTGTGTCTGTGACTTCGAACTCAATACTCGAGTGATCGGCCGTGGGATGAGCCTTGACCTTAATTTCTCCCTGAGACGTAAACTTGATCGCGTTGTTAAAAACGTTTTGAAAGATCCTTTCGACTTTAGAGCGGTCGCTGACGATTGACATTCCGGTATCGGCCATTTCAACCGAGAGCGCGAGTCCTTTCTCACGCAGGATACGTTCGTACCGCTTAACCGCTTCACGCACCACTTCACGGCCGTCGAATTTTTCGATGGTTGCCGTCGCATCGCCGGCATTGAGAGAAGTCATCCACAGCACATTATCGATGAGTTCCAATAATTCCTCGGAGTTACGGTAGACGGTTTCCAAAACTTTTTGTTGCTCCTCGCTGAGTTTGCCAATCACCTGGTTCAGGAGCAGGTAGACGAAACCCACCACCACACTGAGGGGAGTTCTCAGCTCATGTGAAACATTGGAGAGAAAATCGGATTTGACCTGTCTCAACTTGCTCTTCGCGTTCCGGCGCTCAAGCCCGCGACGAACCAAAGATAGAATATGATTTACGTCAAAGGGCTTGGAAATATAATCGAATGCACCCAGGCGCAACCCCTCGATAGCCGTATCCAGAGCTCCATACCCGGTAATGATTATCGCTTCGATATCCGGATCGTGCTCCTTTAGCTTTTCGAGCACATGGATTCCTGAGAGCCCGGGCATTTTGAGGTCCAACGTCACGAGATCGACAGGAAACTTGCCGAGCATTTCAACAGCTTGTCCGCCACGCTCCGCGACGTGCACGTTATAATAAGGGTGGAGAATCATCTTTAATGATTCCCTGGGACCCATTTCGTCGTCGACAACCAGAATATGAGGCTTGCTTGTATCCATGCCAGCCCGTAGCAGCAAGGAGCATGCCAAAGGATACAGAAAGCCAAATCACTAATTTACAAGCGTAATTTTAAGACAAGGAAAGGAATAGAGAGAGTTAAGAGAACAATTTTGTCCAATTAGGTCGATAATTTGACTTCTTCACCCCCGTCGTTAGGCTCGTGGATTTTTAGCTTTTCGATCCGGTACTTAAGAATGCGCCGGCTGGTTCCGAGAAGTGAAGCTGCTTTGGTCTGATTGAACCCGGTTCGCTGCAGAGCTTTAACGATAAGCTCCCGTTCAAATTCGTCTACAGCTTCGCTTAATGGCCTCGAACCGCTGAGTACATCCTCTTTGAGTGTCGCGGTCTGGTCCGTGGAACGCATCCCCGCTGGCAGATCGCGCAACATGATAGTTTCGTGCGGCGTTAGAATCGTCAGCCTTTCGATCAGGTTTTCCAGTTCCCGAATATTTCCAGGCCAGTAGTATGATGTAAAAAAATCCACCACCTCCGGAGACAGACTTTTGGGCGCCATAGAATGCTCTTGTGCCTTGAGCCTTAAGAAATGGTCCAAGAGCAGGGCTATGTCTTCGGGTCTTTCCCGCAAGGGAGGCAAGTAAAGCGAAACGACATTCAGCCGGTAGAAGAGATCGGGACGGAACTCGCCAGCCTTGGCCATTGTTTCCAAATCGCGATTACTGGCGGCGATAACTCGGACATCGACCTTGATTTCGTCCGTCCCACCGAGACGGGTAAAGGTTTCCTGCTCGATGGCGCGTAGGAACTTTGCCTGAGTCCCCAGATTAAGCTCTCCGATTTCATCGAGAAAGAGTGTTCCCCAATGGGCGAGTTCGAAGCGCCCTACCTTTTTCTGCGAAGCGTTCGTAAAGGCGCCTTTCTCGTAGCCAAACAATTCACTCTCGATCAAAGTGTCGGGTAGAGCCGCACAGTTGACCACCACGAAGGGCTTGGAGCGTCGATCACTATTATAGTGAATCGCACGCGCAATCAGCTCCTTCCCCGTTCCGCTTTCCCCTGTAATGAGCACCGTGCTTTTCTTGGCCGCTACCATGCTGACAGCCTTAAACACGTCGATGATTTGTTTGGATCGCCCGATGACGTGCTCAACTCCGTATTTGCGGCCGACTTCTTCCTTCAACCGTTCCAGTTCCCTGAACAAATGGACTTTCTCAAAAGCATGCTCGACTCGCAGGCGCAGTTCTTCCACATCGAAGGGCTTGGTCACGTAATCGAAAGCACCTGTGCCTTTAGCGGTAAAGGCCGTTCGCGCCGTGTTGAGAGCCGTCAACATGATGACCTGACAATCGGTATGGATCGACCTCATTTGCTTGAGGACGGCCAGACCATCTGCGCCCGGCATAACAATATCCAACAAAACCACGTCAGGTTTTTCATCCGCGAGCTTCTGCATCGCCTCGTCGGCGGACGTAGCTTCTAAGACACGATATATCTTGTTGAAAACAAGCTGCAGCGATTGTCTCACTCCAGCCTCATCATCGACAACTAGCAATAAGGGTTGGCTCATTTCTCGCTTCTTTTCTAATTCAAGCAATTAGAAACTCCATTCTCAAAATGTCTTTTTCGGCGTCCGAATAATCGAGAGTCATATGGCCGCCGTTGCGCTCTACCAGTTGCTTTGCGAGCAGGATGCGTAGGGGTAGTACGCTTTCGCTCGGGCTCGAAGACGATTTATCGAAATAATGCGTAATCGACGCGACACGTGCTACTTCACGGAGATACGAGATCGCAACGCACCCTTGTTTTTCAACGTTGACCTCAATGTCACTTCCCATTTTTGCCTGCGACAAGACAGCCAGTAGCACGTTTTTCAGAACGTATTTGACCTGAGTTTCGTCGGCTTTGATTTCACGGCTATAGCCATTCCCTTTCCACCGGATTTGGGCCTGCCGCCGGGCGCATTCATCGGTAATTTCATTCAACACAGAGCGAAGCTTTTCCTGCAACGGCACCTTGCTCCAACGAGGCTGCGTGAAGTCGGCAAACTCGATCATCAGCTCAAGCAGGTCATCCATCCGCTCGATATCGCAGCCTACGACATCTTGGAAACGGTCCCGGAAATTCTCATCCTGATATCTGTCAGTCAACAACTGCGCAAAGGTTTTGATCGTGACCATCGGGTTCTTTAATTCATGGGCTAGCTCATGGATCAAGACGCTTAAGTCTTCCCGTTGGGAATGACTATTCTCTGCTCTAGTCTCCGCGTGCAAGCCGTTCCGCTCCTGGGTCAGACTCTCGGCCCTTTCGAGCTCGCTTTTTTCTTGAGCTTCTGAACCAGCCAACGCCTCAAACGCGGGCAGCTCCGGCAACTCTCCCGCAGCCGAAAAATCGAAAATCAGATCGGTTGCTTCGATCCAGCTTTTTCGTTGCAGGGCCAGGGTTCGGGCGATGACGGTTTCCATTTCGTTCAAGTTCCCGAACCAAAGGTAGTTGCGGAGACGCTCATTAGCACCTGCGGAAAGACTGACTTCTTCCAAGCCGAGATGGCTGGCATAAACCTGACAAAACCAACTGGCGATTGCCGGGACATCCTCCCTTCGCTCCCTTAGCGGCCGCAGCGACAATTTTAGTGTGGCCAGCTTATAATAGAGAGACTCCAGTAACTCATCCCGATAAACCTTCTCCAAGATATCGACCCGCGCCGTGGTGATAAGACGACACTTGCCGAATTTGGCTTCCTCTTCTTCGAGGAAATTCAAAAGCTCTGCCTGGCCCGATAGCGAAAGCCAATCAACGTTCTCGATTATCAACGTAACGGGCGGCGCTTCGCTGCTACGACACCATGACAGTTGAAGACTTTTCTGATCCAAATAGGCGTTGTTGATCTCAGCCGAATGCAATGAAACCCAGCTACCGAAACGGGCTCCTAAGAAATGAATCCCACGGGCCACGCGTTCCTGGCCGCAGCCAACCTCCCCGGAAATCAGAATTGGCAGACCTGTCGCCGCAAACCGATGAACCAGGCTTGCCGCGGCTCGAGTGAGATAAGGGAATTCAAGGTAGCGGCTAAACTCTCCTTGAGGCTCTACACTAGGATGGGACAGAGCCTCGGATAGAATGTTTCTCCGGGCTAAGAGTTGTCCCACTTTCTCTTTCAATTCATAGGGGCTAAAGGGTTTGGCTAAACAGCCAACTCTTTCGCGATCGTCGATCGCCCTTGCCGCTGATTTTGAATCCACTAGGAAGAGAACCGCAAAGGGTGCTTTGTCCGCGAATCTCAACAGGCTAGAGGGCTCCTTCCCGATAGCCGGCGTGACACCGAGAATCAGCAGATCGACATCGCGGTCAGTTTCGCCGAACGAAAAAACCCCTTTCCCAAAGGGCCTCTTTGCGACGACAAACTCCCGCCCTAAAATAAGGGCCAGGGTCTCCCTCACGACCTCAGACTCCTCAATGACTAAGATTCGCTTCGTTTGCATGAGCGCGCCCGTTGCCTAATTGACGAATCGGCTTACCAGTTGGCAAATTTATAAAAAAAGTTGTTCCAACACCGACTTTACTCTCAACCGTGACATACCCCCCATGTTCCTGGACAATCTGATGAGAGATGGAAAGCCCTAAGCCGCTGCCCTCATCTTTGTTGGTAAAAAATGGATCAAAAATATGCTCCAAGTTCTCCGGCGAGATCCCTATCCCGGTATCGCGGATCTCAACTTGAACAAATTGGTCTGAGTGCTCGTTTCTCGAAGTAATTCGAGTGGATATGAAGATCGAACCACCCTCTTTCATAGCCTGGATGGCATTAAGTATGAGGTTCATGAATACCTGCTTCAATTGCTCCTTGTCAACCCAGATTTTAGGCAAGGTTGGCGTAAAATCCCTTGTAATCTCAACACTTTTCTCCTTAGCTTCGGTCTCCAAAATACGCGCAATTCCGTCCACAATGTCATTCATATTTTCTTCAGCGACATTCGGACGCGACGGCCGTGCAAAGCTCAAAAGATCGTTGATCAAACCGCAAATACGATCCACCTCCTTAAGTGCAAGACCTTGAAATCCCTCACGAAATTCTGCATCTTCGTAACGTTCTGGCAAAAGCTGAGTGAAAGTCCGGATTGCGACTAAGGGATTGCGAATTTCGTGCGCTAGTCCAGCGGTAAGTAGTCCCAAGGAAGAAAGCCGGTCCGCCCGGCGCAGAGTATTTTGGGATTCCTTGAGTTCCTTCTCCCTCTGCATCAGACGCTCGGCCATCTGATCAAAGGCCTTGGCGAGGCTTCCGATCTCATCATCCCTGTCGATAGCAACCCGATATTGTAGATCTCCTTCTTCGATGCGTTTCGCAGCTACGGTGAGTTTCTCTAGCGGCTTGGTCATTCTTGCCGTGATAATAAAAATGAAGCCTAACCCTAATAAGAAAATGGCAGTTGCAATCCCCACGGCCTTAAAGGTGACTGTCCTTATCTCCTCAAGTATCGGATTCAAATCAAAGCCTAAACGAATCCCCCCTAATCTTTGGTGACCTAAATTCACGGGCTTGGAAATATCTAAAATGTCTTTTTTATCTCCGATATTCACAAGGATCTCGTTGGATTTTAGAATCCTTTTTCCAAGCTCGTCGGTAAAAGTCAAAAAAAGCTGGTTCTGATCTTCGTGATAATCGCCCACAATCCTGCCGTTATTATCAAAGATATAAGCATAATCGACATCAGGCAGAGCCTTTGCCTCCCGGGCAATCGTTTCAAGCCGGAATATATCCAGCTTGTAAAGAGCACCAGTGACACTTAGCTCCATCAGGCTGATCCCCGCCTTGGCCCTTTCGGCCATTTGCTCTAAGAGCAGGTTTCTCTGGGAACGAATCGTAAGGTAAGTGAGGGTGCCGACTGCGGCGAGATAGAAGAGTCCAACCGAGAGAAAGATCTTAACTTTAAGGCTGAGTTTTACCCTTAGGTCCATGGGCGGCTATTACCACGAATCTACCTCTTTCCCTAGGGACGAAAAAACATATCTTTCTACATGCTTCAATTCTTCCAGCGATCCTGGAGGGATTTCATCGATTTTCGTCGTGTTCTGCTGTCTCTTCAGCACCCCTTGACCTTCTGGATTTTTGTCCATGTTGACTAAAACTTCTTTCAAGGCTTTAACTAACTTTGAATCGAAATCTTTGCGTACTGCTATAAGTTGTCTTGGGACAGTTATCGTTTTGCCGATAATTTTTAAGGTTTCTTGAACCTCCGACTTCAACCTTTCAATTTCTCTAGTTACTGACGTGGCAGCATCCACGCGACCGGTGATTAAAACATTAATCGAACTGCCATCGGTGCCATACACATACCCAACCTCGTCGGGCTTAGCTGTTCCCGGGGATTTTATCTGGACCAATTTTAACTTTTTCTCCTCCAAAAGCATTCGAGGAAGAATGCTGGCAGAGGTGGAGTGAGGCTCCTCAAACGCGATAACTTTTCCTTTCAAATCGGCGAGAGTGTCGATACCACTGTTTTTTTTGACTAGGATGATCCCCTCGTAGTCGGCCTCCCCATACTTCCATTGCCTTAGAATGGGAACAGAACCTGTCCACTTTGACAGCACCATCGTTGGCACGACGCTGTCATGAAAAAGATCCACTTTGCCCTCTCTCAGCGCTTGCGCGAGCAAGTGCATTTTCTCGAACACCACGATTCTCCCGCCGGTAATACCCTGAGGAGCTAGTTTTTTGGCCATATAGTCAACAAATTCTTGGCGATCTCTTATCGATCTAACGGGATCGTCGTGCACTCGTCCAAAAACGAGAAACCGTTCTTGTGCCGCAAGAGGGCGCGGAATAGCCAAAGCCAGTAGAAGAAATAAAGGAAGAGAAATAGAAACCCGTCTGTAAAAATTCATAAATAAACCTCCATCTCTAGCGCTATATCTACATCACAGCTTTTCTTTCAGGACTGGGATTTCGCCGCCGTAAGACCGACCATCTCAGCGGTTATTTGCGTTGTTGCCTTCGGAAGAGCAAGGCATGTTAAAGCGGAAAAAAGAGTCAGGAGGGAAGCGAAGTAATAGGCCCAACTGAATCCCATCGACTCGACCAGGAGGCCGGATACGAAAACGCCAATAGGCTTAAAGATGTTGGTAAGAGTTGTATAGGTGGCAAGATCAAGTGAGGTCTTTTCCTCACTGGCAAACTCTAACATCAAGTGGTTATAATACACCATCGATGCGCTGAAGAAAAACATGTAAACAAAGATCAATACCAAAAGAGGATAAAGCGTTGTGGCGAGTGACAAGGCCAGAGAGACGGGAATAAGCAGCAGCCCGCCCAGTACCAATAGCCTCCTCGGCTCCCAGCGGAGATTCACATACTTTGAAAAAAACGTAACGATCAGCCCTTGGAATATGTATTCGGCCATCATTACGGTGCCCACGAAAGCCGGAGCGACGCCTAGAACTTTCGTAAGATATACCGGAAGTACTATGACTCCCCAAGCGTCGAGAGCCCCGTTAAGAAGTCCAAATCCCAGCCCTAACGTTTTGAGCTTCTTGTCCACCGCCCCCCAGATCTTAAGCACTGGCAATTTAACCTGCTCTTTCAAATCCGGCAGATAGAGCACGGCCACAAGAGCAGAGATAGCGGTAAACACAGCAAAAACCAAAAGGGTATTTTCCATAGTGAGAACAGCAATCAATAGTCCTCCACCTATCATCCCTAAGCCCTTTGATGCCTCTTTAAGCCCAAGAATCATGTTGATAAGGAACCGTTGATTCTCTTTGGGAGAAAAATGCTTGACATAAACTGCGCTCATGTCAGCCATGTAAAGCAATCCGCGCATGAATCTTTCCATGTATATCAAAACAAAACTGTGGGCCAGATAAAGGGAAGAGATTAAACTATGGACGGCAAGCCCAGCGATGAAAGTTCGCTTATACCCCAACCGGTTAAGCATGACGCCTATTCCCGCCGGCGCAAAGATCTCGGCGAATTTGAACAGGAAAAACAGAAAGGCGATTTTAGATATAGACATACCAATGGACGCAAAGTAGACTGGAACGACTACCCTTAACGCCCCATTAGTAAGGGCCGCGCTCCAATAACCTAGCGCAACAATGGCTATAGTCGATTTATAGTTATAGCTCTTCATCTCCATTGGAGTCCCTTTTAACGACATTGCCTCGCCTACATCCGCTTACTGTTGGCCATGTAAGCCTCGATCATCGGGAGAAAATAATTTGCTTCTTTATGATGTCTAAGTGGCCCTTGAAACAAAAACCCCATTCCTTCCATAGGTTTCAAATACTCTCTCCTCCGAATAGGATGCCTTTGTTGCAATTCATGAAACCAAGCCGGAACACCACCGTGTAAATATTTCATTTCCAAGATAACCTTGTCCGACGTGCCCGCTGGCTTTTCGACAAGATACTTCCAGGAATCGTAATCGAGGACATTCGTAGTGACGTAGTGGTATCGCACATCCCAATCAATCGACAGGCGCTCGACCTCATTCTGAAAGGCTACTCTCTTGTAGACAACCAAAAGGATTGGCTTTAAGCCCAGAGTAAAGATTGTTTCTTGAGTCTCTCGATACAAGTCCCGGATGACATCCGGTTCGGCATCGTTTCTGTTATAGTCGAACACGCCTTCCCCAGCGTCTCTGCCTTCCAAGAACTCCATAAGCGCACTTTTTGTTAGTCGGAATCTCCTTTTTTTCCTACGCCCATCTGCCGCGGTTTTCACCTCCACCCAATATTCTGTAATAGGCTCTGGGGGGCGACCGTATGTTTCGTAGCTCCTTACCCGGACAAGCATCAGGCGACCAAAGAGGCTGTAACGCAGGAGATCGCAGTCCTTGTTGTCAAAATAGACACTGCCCACGGACGTAATTTCCTGTACTGGAGCAAGCCCATGGGGACCTAGGAACGAACGCAGATTGCGCCATAGACCAGCAACCTCGCTTTCGCTAATCCCTACTTGATATTTTTTTTCGATCCTGTCGTTAAAATTTGTCATCTACCACATCTCGATAATCCAGCTCAGTCAAATCTCTTTGGCCAGACATTTGAGTTCTGAATAAGCCAGGCATCGATCATGGCCCTTTTAAAACGCCACTGATTACCGACTTTAAATGCTGGGATTTTTTTTTGCGTCACCAGTCGATAAATAGTGAACTTGTCTACTTTGAGATATCTAGCCACTTGCTCAGTAGTTAATAAATTTTCTTGCATCCCTCGCGTCCCTATGGCAACCTTTGACGCTGATTGGCAGGGATATATAAGAGTTATGTGCCCTAGTCAAGCCTTATAAAGGAAGCCGCTGAATGACAAGGAAATCTAAGTTATTCTTTGGGATTTTTGTGACATTGTTGATGCCTTCCGCAGTCTCGACGAAGGCATTCGCCGGGGGATACATGATCCCCCATCAGACTGCGCGAGGCCTTGGACTTTCCAATGCGATGACTGCTGGGGTTAACGACGCATCGGCAGTTTACTATAACCCGGCGGCTCTTAGCGAGGTTCAAGGGGACAATCTCTTAATGAGCGGAAGTTACGTTAATTTGCAGAACAGCGTAGAGAATAGCGGAAGAAAATCCACAAACAAACATGATGACAACTTGCTGGCGAGTTTTTTTGCTAATTATCGCATCCCCAATTCCGATTTCACACTCGGGATAGGTACTTACGCACCCTTCGGGCTGGCCACAGAATACGACAAGGATGCTTTCACTCGTTTTGCCGCAATCAATACGGAGCTGAAAACGATCTATATCACGCCCGCTTTGTCTTGGAATCCCACACAATACTTCTCGTTCGGCGCCGGGCTGAGTTTTGTTCACTCTTCGGGAGTTTTTTCTAGAGCACTGTGCCTTGATCCCATCTCAGGTTGCACCCAGCCTTTAGGCCTCGAAGGAACCGTCCGAGTAACGGATACCGCCGATGCGTTCGCTTACAACCTTGGCTTCCTCGTCAAACCTACGGACAATCTCAAGTTTGGGTTTAGCTACAGATCACGAGTTGACCTGCGATTCGATAACGCCGACGCGAAGTTTGGTGGCCCGTTCTCGACACCGACGGTGAAGGCCGCTGTGAGCCCTTTGCCTCTTCCTCCCGTCATTAACGCTGGGCTTTTTTGGCAAATCATGCCCAGTTGGGGAGCGGAGCTCGTATATGAATATACTCGGTGGAGCGAATTCAAAAATTTCACCGCGACATTTTCACCAACTCCTATCTTCCTTCCGCTCGGTGCCCCGATTCCTGGATTCCAGCTACCCGAAGATTGGAAGAACACGAGCACGCTCAGACTCGGCAGCTATTACGCGCTCAATAACAATTGGGAGATACGAGGTGGACTGGCTGTCGAACAAACGCCGATTCCTAATAAGACGTTGAACCCAGCTATACCAGACGCCGACAAACTTACTTTAAACGCCGGCGTCGGCTACAAGTGGGAGAAATTTTCTGTCGATTTGGGTTATATGGCCGTCTTCTATAAAACAAGAAGAGTAACAAACGACGAATTGGAAGGCCTGCCTGCTACGGCTCCGCTTTTCTATGCCGGCGCGCCGGGTAAAGACAAATATCAGACATTCGTAAACTTTGTCACATTTTCCATTGGGTACCGTTTCTAGGATTAAAAATCAAACCATCCATCCGCTTATCTTCTTCTTCCGCTTCTCTCTACCTTCGCCCAGGTATCCCTTAGTGTCACCGCTCGGTTGAAGACCATGTATCCAGGCGAAGAATCGACGCTGTCTACGCAAAAATAGCCAAGTCTTTCGAACTGATAGCGCTCGCCCGCCTTTGCGTTGGTTAAAAACGGCTCGACGCGGCAGTCGGTCAACCTTTCCAGTGAGTGTGAATTGAGATTAGCCGTCCAATCAAGTCCCTGCGGCGCGTCATCCGGATCTTCCTTGATGAAAAGCTGGTCGTACAGTCGAACTTCAGCGGAGACAGCATGGGCCGCTGACAACCAATGAATCGTCGCTTTCACCTTGCGGCTGCTTTGAGATGATCCGCTCTTCGTTTCCGGGTCATAGGTACAGTGAATTTCTTTTATTTCTCCTGTCTGAGAGTCCTTAACCACCCCGGTACATTTGACGATATAAGCGTAGCGAAGGCGCACTTCGTGACCCGGTGACAACCGAAAGAACCCCTTGGGCGGTTCTTCGCGAAAATCGTCCTGCTCAATATAGATCTCTCGAGAAAAGGAAACTTTCCGCGTCCCCATGCTTGGATCTTCGGGATTGTTAACTGCGTCAAGCTCCTCTATTTGACCCTCGGGATAATTGTCGATCACAACCTTGAGCGGTCGCAAGACGGCCATGACGCGAGGCGCACGTTTATTCAGATCTTCCCGCAGACAGTGCTCCAGCATGGCGATATCCACGGTGCTGTTCCGCTTCGCCACACCGATGCGTTCGCAAAAGGTTCGAATCGCTTCCGGGGTATAGCCGCGACGGCGGAAGCCCGCCAAGGTGGGCATTCTCGGGTCGTCCCATCCGCCCACATGACCTTGTTGCACCAATTGCAAGAGCTTTCGTTTGCTCAGGGCTGTAAAAGTGAGATTGAGGCGGGCGAACTCGATTTGCTGGGGGTGATGGATATTCAACTGTTCGAGAAACCAGTCGTACAACGGCCGGTGATCTTCAAACTCTAACGTGCAAATCGAATGGGTGATCCCTTCTATTGAATCCGACTGACCGTGAGCGAAGTCATAAGTCGGATAAACGCACCACTCATCGCCTGTGCGGTGATGCGTCGCGTGAAGGATCCGGTACATCACCGGATCTCGCATGTTGAGGTTCGGCGATGCCATGTCGATTTTCGCTCTAAGAGTTCGGGCGCCATCGGGAAATTCTCCGACCTTCATACGTTCGAACAAGTCGAGATTCTCCTCAACTGACCGTTCTCGGTAGGGACTATTCTTACCGGGCTCAGTTAAAGTCCCGCGGTATTCGCGGATCTGGTCTGCATTCAAATCACAAACGTACGCCTTGCCTGCTTTGATCAGTTGGATCGCAAACTGGTAGAGCTGCGCGAAGTAGTCCGAAGCGAAGTACTCTCGATCACCCCAATCGAACCCCAACCAACGCACGTCTTCTTTGATCGATTCGACATATTCAACGTCCTCTTTGCTCGGATTGGTATCGTCGAATCGTAGATTGCACAGACCACCAAACTCACCCGCCAGACCAAAATTCAAACAGATCGACTTGGCGTGGCCAATATGGAGATAGCCGTTGGGCTCTGGCGGAAACCGCGTGTGAACCCGGCTGGCGTTCTTGTTTTGCTGGAGGTCTTCGATAACTATATTTCGAATAAAATGAGACGGGGTTCCCTCTGTCGGTGTCGCCACTGACCTTTCACTGATTCTATTTAAAGTCTCGTCCACAGTTATTCCCCGCAATAGTTAGAGGTTAACAGGTGTAACACCATTTGTCATTATGGCGCCGGCGCATGAAATATTCGAAGCTCGTGTCGTTGACCACACTCTGACTCCTTGTTACTTTGCACAAATGGCGCAAGTCCGCACTCGTTTCGCTCCTAGTCCAACCGGCTATTTGCATATAGGGGGTGCACGAACCGCCCTGTTCAACTACCTTTTTGCGCGTCACAACGGCGGCAGGTTCATTCTCCGAATCGAAGACACCGACCGTGAACGATCAACACCCGAGGCGATCAAGGCTATCTTGGACGCGATGAGTTGGCTCGGTCTCGATTGGGATGAAGGGCCATTTTACCAGACGGAGCGCTATTCGCTCTACCAGGAAAAGATCCGGCAGCTTATGGCCGAAGGTAAAGCGTATCCTTGTATTTGTACATCCCTGGAGCTGGACGCCAAGCGCCAGCAGGCTCAAAAAGAAAAACGAAAGCCCATGTATGATGGCACCTGTCGACCGCCGGAAGGTGTGATCCCGTTCTTGCCAAAAGACAAGCCATTCACCGTTCGATTTCGCTCTCCCCATGATGGCTCGACGATTGTAGAGGACGCGGTCAAAGGTCAGGTTGTCTTCGACAACCGGGAGCTGGACGATCTGATCATCGCCCGGTCTGATAGCACCCCTACCTACAACTTTTGTGTAGTGGTGGACGACATTGAAATGAACATCACGCACATCATTCGAGGGGATGATCATCTCGCCAATACGCCTAGGCAGATCGTCCTTTATCAGGCCCTGAAACACACCCCACCGCAGTTTGTACACGTGCCGTTGATTCTCGGAACGGACAAAGCTCGCCTTAGCAAGCGACACGGCGCCACCTCCGTTATGGCTTACCGCGACATGGGCTACTTTCCCGAAGCCGTGTTGAATTACCTGGTCCGACTCGGCTGGTCCCATGGCGACCAGGAAATTTTCTCCCGTGACGAACTGATCGAAAGGTTCTCCCTGGATTCCGTGGGAAAATCAGCCGGTGTATTCAATCCTGAGAAATTCCTCTGGGTCAACTCTCATTATTTGAAGGAACGTCCGTTAAGCCAACTGGCAGAGGACGTGATCCCTTACATTGTGGCCAAAGGCTATCCCGTCCCTCAAGACAAATTGTGGCTCGAAAAGATGGTTAAAACATTACGGGAACGTTCCAAGACCCTGGTGGAACTCGTCGACTCGGCGGGCTTCTACCTCACGGACGATATTTCTATCGATGAAAAAGCAGCAACGAAATTGCTTACGCCAGAGGTCCGGGCACCGATCACGAAACTAATCGAAAAACTAACAGCCCTGGATGACTTTACCGAGGCCAATATTGAACAAGTATTTTCCACGGTACTAGAAGACCTGGGTTTATCCATGGGCCAGCTCGCTCAACCCGTCCGGGTAGCACTGACCGGTTCGACCGTCAGTCCCGGCATCCATGAGGTCATTGCCGTGCTCGGCAAGGAGCGCACGGTGCGACGTCTACGATCAGCGCTCAAACGACTTCAATCCTAGTCCTGCCGTTCCTCCAACTTGACTCTCCCCGGCATTTCTTTTAGTTTAATTTCGCTGTCAAATTTGAGGAGTCGGCTAATTGGTAAGCCACCTGACTCTGGATCAGGCGATTGTAGGTTCGAGTCCTACCTCCTCAGCCAAGGTCCCATCGTCTAGTGGTTAGGACACCGGCCTCTCACGTCGGTAACACGGGTTCGAATCCCGTTGGGACCAGTACACTTAGCCACTTTCAAAACCTCGACTGTGCCGGTTTTGTGCCACCGCCTGATCACTTTCCCATCCTCTCGATAACCTTTTTCATTTGCTCTTCGTCGGCGTGCAGGTAGCGCTGCGTCGTCTTCAAGTCCGAATGGCCCATCAACCGCTGCAGGTCCTTGATATTGCCGCCTGCTTCGAGATAACGCGTGGCAAAGGTATGCCGAAGGCTATGGAGCCCACACCCGGCCAATCCAGCCGCTTTAAGCGCGCGCACCATGGCCAGGTCTAGGCCGCGGCCGTACTTGCGGCCGTCCTGGCGTGAGAAGACGTAGCGTCCAAGGATCACCCGCTTCAACTTATGCTCCCGGAGCGCCGCCAGCGCCGCCTTGTTCAGCGGTATAGCCCTTTCTTCGTAGTCCTTAGGAGTCCAATCAGCCTTTGCCGTCACGCGCAGAATGGATTTTTCGAAGT
>JAHKKJ010000197.1 GCA_020027655.1 Deltaproteobacteria bacterium
TACCACGTCTTCGATATAAGGATTCAGGCCGCGGTTTTCGTGAATGACCACCACGACGGGGAACTTGTCGCCGGTTGCGGGACGGGCGAGTAATCCCCGCATCGTACCATTAGACGAGTTACCCTTGGGCGATGGATACATCGTATACTCGGCCCTGATTCGTTTGTCGTCCTTGGCTACTTGCTGCGCCAGAGCATAATTGGGCCGGAGCATGTCCCACAACGCTGTCGCCGTCAGGCCGCCGATGGCGAACTTGGCAGCGCCATCTAAAAACTCGCGCCGGTTGATGCCGCCATGCACGTATCTGTGGAAAAGACTAAGCAGTTGGGGATCGAAATCACTGGCTTTTTTTCTTTCCATAGAATTGACTCCTTTACGGTTAGTGAGCTCGGTTTGCACGCTACCGGAAAGAGCGCTTCGGATCAATACTTCTTGGGCTCACTGGCTACACACCTACCTTCCCCGGCCCGTAAATGACTCTTCCCGGCCGCGCTCCGGTGTGGTGACCGCCTTCAATGACCATAGTGCCATTGACGAGCACGTGATCGATACCTTTGGGATACTGTTTCGGATTTTCGTAGGTCGCCGTGTCCGCCACGGTGTCCGGATCAAACACCACAACATCAGCCCAGTAGCCCTGTTTGAGCAGCCCTCGGTCTTTGAGGCCGAGAACCTGCGCCGGCAGCGACGTCATCTTGCGGACCGCGTCTTCGAGTTGCAGCACTTTTTCTTCGCGGGTGTATTTGCCGAGCACCCGCGGATTGGTCCCAAAACTCCGCGGATGGGGCTTGCCGGGATATTTCAGGTTCAAGGCGCTACCGTCTGACCCTATAGAGATCCACGGCACCTGCATAACGGTTTTGACGTCATCCTCGGACATCGTGTGGTGCACGCCGTGGATAAACATCCCCTCTTCATAGATCATATCGAAACAGGTGCTGACCGGATCTTGTCTGCGGATTTTGGCGATCTCGGCGATGGTTTTACCCTCCAAAGGTTTCAGACTTTCTGTGTCCACCCGCGCCGCGACGATCCCTTCCCAACCGCCATGCTCGTTGACGTATTGATCGAACTCCGGATCCTTTATAACCCTTTCGCGGAACGTCGGGCTCTTGAATTGAGAAATCGTCTCATTCAAGGGCGCATCCTGAACCCAACGCGGAAACAACCGCCGCCACGGATGTTGCATCGCCGTGTAGGGATATTGGTTCGCGGTGATTTCCAGACCTTCGCGCCGAGCCTCTTCGATCTGTTCAATGACCTGGCGGACACGCCCCCAGTTGCTCTTGGCGCGCATCTTTAGGTGATAAACATGAATGGGAATGCCGGACTCACGGGCGATATGAAATGTTTTCGCCAACTCCTCCATGATATCGAAACCTTCGCTACCCAAGTGGACGCCGTAGTAACCGCCATAGCCCCGGACGACCTTGGCCATCTCGGTAACTTCGTCCGGATATTCCGGTCCCTTCGCGTGCCACGCAGCGGTAAGGCCGAGCGCGCCCTCTTCCATCGCTTGGGCGACGAGGCGATTCATCTTCTCCTGTTCCGCAGCATTCGCCGGCCGCTCGTCGAATCCCATGACGACACGCTTTACCTGTTGCGGCGAGACACCCGAGGCGACGTTGATCGATATGCCGCCCTTCATCACTGAGTTGAAGTAACCCGTAAACGTCTTCCAGTCGGTCTCGATGCCGTTACGACGGCGGTGCTCAAGCCTATATTCTTCCAACACCGCGCCCTCCAAGGGCGCCACCGTCTGGCTTTCCCCGATGATGTCCAAGGTTACGCCCTGGCGAACTTTACTCTCGGCGTTGCCGTCAGCAATCAACGGCTGATCACTGTGCGTGTGCATGTCGATGTAGCCGGGGGTGACGACCCGTCCTTTGGCGGAAATCGATCGCTGCCCGGAGTCAGGATCTATTTTGCCAATGCCGGCAATCTTGCCGCCCTTTATTGCCACGTCGCCGTAGAACCACGGATTGCCTGTGCCATCGATCAGCCTGCCACCGTAAATCACGATATCGAACTCAGCCATTACGCCTCCCATCAGTTGCGTGCTCAAGCCCGTATATCACTGGCGATAAGACGACTACAACTGTTCCTATTCAATAATTGCACCGACAATGAACGAGACAGAGGCTTCAAGAGTGTGGTAAACAATTCCGAGGTGAAGCCATGATTCGACCCGAGTTCAGAAAACTCCTCATGGACCAGCGCGGAGCGGCCGTCATTCTCTGGAGCTTTTTCATGATCTCCATCGTGATTTACATCGTGATCGCCGAAAACGTGCTGGCCAATTCGAAGTATGCTCAGGGTCTGTCTTTCGCCGAAACAGCGAGAATAGTGCTTTGGTTTCTCGTATTGGTCGATCTTGGCTACTACTTTTTCTGGAAGAAGCGCTATCTCGCGCCGCAGGCAATTCTGCACAACTCTCAGAAGACAAAACTTTTTAGAGCTTTGCAAGAATACAAAGGGTCCGTTGAAGAGCGCGCCGCAGCGGTCGTATCCACTTTCGTAACGCGGAAGGTCGTTATTTTCGCAATCATCGAAGCCATCGCGGTATATGGCTTGGTTTTGGCTATCGTCGGTCGCTATCTTTTGGATCAGTATCTGCTTTCAGCTTTAAGTCTAGCTTTGTTAACTCTTGAATACCCAACGGAGCGTTTCCTCGAAAAGCTCGTGCGAGAAGCCGAAGGATCTCCGCCGCAAACCGGGCGTTAAGCGGCGCTACAGGTTAAACTGCTTAAGGATCGATGCGCCATCTTCCCCGCCTGGTCGGATGACGCAGGGCTGACTGCAATCGTTTGAGAAATATTCGCCGCGGTAGCTCTTTGGCGCCAAGCCTGACCATGTGTTCCGTCGTCATCTGCGAGTCGATGAAGTGAAAGTCCCAGCGCTTTAACCTCTCGACGAGAGTTGCGAGAGCGACTTTTGACGCATCGGTCTTCAAATGAAACATCGATTCGCCAAAGAAACACTTGCCTAATGAGACACCGTAGAGCCCACCGGCCAGTTGCCCGCCGAACCAAGTTTCGACGGAATGGGCATATCCCAGACCATGGAGATTGATATAGGCCTCCTGCATCTCTGCCGTGATCCAGGTACCGTTCTGCGCTTCGCGCGGCACCACCGCGCAGGCCTGAATGACCTCTTCAAATGCGTGATCGAACGTGACCTGAAAAACTCCCTTTTTGAGGGTCTTACCTAGACTCCGCGAAATTTTGAAATCCTTAAGATCGAGGATCAACCGCGGGTCAGGTGACCACCAAAGGATGGGTTGGTCATCCGAATACCAAGGAAATATTCCCACGCGATAGGCCTCCAGCAACCTCTCATTGGACAGGTCTCCGCCGACGGCGAGCAAGCCGCTCGGATCGGCATAGTCCGGCGGTGGGAAAACCGGCTCGTCTACCAATCGAAATATCGGCATCGGGTTATTCTAACCTCCTACCGGTCGTTTTTCACGCCCGGTTTAGTGGCTTGCAAAACCACCCTTTCGCGCCTATCCTTTTGATGCTTCGCGAAAAGGAAACACTATGTTTAAGCGCATCGACCATGTTGCTATTCACGTCACCGACCTCGACCGCTCCGTTGTATTCTACGAAAAGCATTTTGGCTTTAAAAAATACTTTCAACACGCGGCGACGGGTGGATTGCAGATCGCCTATCTGAAACTCGGCGATACCGTCTTGGAACTGACACACAAAACAGACGGCGCGATGTCAGGCTTTCACTTTTGCCTGGAAACCGACAATTTTGACGAAACGGTATACAAGTTGCAGAAAGATGGCGTACAATTAATCCGCGCGCCCCACGACACCGCCGCACGCGAGCCCAGAGAAAATGGCTGGCGCCGCGTTGTTTTCGGCGGCCCGGATGGGGAGCAGATTGAACTAAGAGGATAAGGCGTGAGCCCGCGCCCGCCTATTGCTTCGAGCCTCTCGGATGGGAGTTAAAAATGTCTGAAAAAGAGAATTCAACTATAGTCGTTACTTGTCCTTGCTGCAGCGCGACGTTAACCATCGACCCGACCCTGTCGGCGGTATTGAACCACAAGCTGCCGGCAAAGCCGCAACTCATCGCCGAGTTAAAAAACGCCGCCCAATTTGTCAAAGAAGAAGCCACCCGCCGCGACGAGAAATATCAGCACATCGTCGAAGCAGAGAAGAATAAATCGAAGGTGCTGGAGGCGAAATTCCAGGAACTACTCAAGAAGGCCAAAGAAGAGCCGATCACCAAGCCGCTCAAGGATATCGACATAGACTAGTGCTTGCAAAGGCTTAGCTGTTAACCCTCCTGCGTGCCATCTCAACCATCCGTCGTTGGGACTCATTCATGAGTTCCGGATATTGGATTTTGTCAGCTAACGCAATCACCTCAGCATATCGCTTCTCCTGAAATAGTGATCGCAATTCCTCTAGACACCTCGTGTCACCAGTGTAACTCATCATTAGTTGCTGTGACTTTTGAGCATCGCAAGTTGCCTCGTTTTCTGCGGCCTGCACGAGGATATGTGCGTCGCCACTGAGAAAATCATCAGCGTACCCGAGGTCGTGAGCCAGATCGTGAAAGCCGTCTAGGTAGCCGAATGAGAAGCCAGGATAGCGGTTGTTTCTCCATCGCCCTAATTCTTTCATGTAAGCTTCGTGCGAGGCTTTTTTTCCTAAAGCATGATAAGTCACAAGCCCTAAGCTGAACCGATAGTGGAACTCAAGGCGGCGGTCACCACGAACAAATTCAGCCCACGCGAAAAAGCCCCCGGCACCTTTCCCCTCATCGCGGAATTCGAATCGGAAACCATGTGGTGACAGCACGGGCTCCAGAATCGCTGCCCCAGCGAGGAGGATTTCTTTTGGAGTCGATGTCGGGGATGTCATGTTGCAGCTAATTAGTGACTATTACCTTCATTGATTCCAAGGGTCCGCAACAATTCTATGGTGATTCTCATACGCTGGCAAGAAAAACATAAATTTGGGAGCTACGGTAGATCAACGATTAGAATGAGCCAGGAACGTAAAAAGAAACCAAAAGCGTGTGTGAAAAAGATCGCCACTTATGCAGCGAGCGCGGACGCGAACCGGTTTAGGTCGACAACGATTTGGCTTCAAAAGTAAGGCCGAGAGGAATACATTGACATCATGCGCGCGATGCTTTTTGAAAAAGTTGGACAGCCTTTGCGGAAGGCCGAGTTGCCAGTGCCGAAGCCCGACGCGGGGAAAGTTCTAATCCGCGTTCGGGCCTGCGCGGTGTGTCGAACTGATCTCCATGTTGTGGACGGGGAGTTGACCCAGCCGAAACTCCCATTGATACCCGGCCATGAAATTGTCGGCACTGTGGCAGAAACAGGCGCAGGTGCCGACCGCTTTGAGATCGGCGATCGTGTCGGTATTCCGTGGCTTGGTTGGACCTGTGGCGAGTGCTCTTATTGTCTCTGGGGACGGGAGAATCTTTGCGATAAAGCGCGCTTTACCGGCTATACCATCGATGGCGGTTATGCAGATTATACGGTTGCGGATCAGCGCTTTTGTTTCCCGATCCCGGATTTCTACGGCGATGCAGAAGCCGCTCCACTGCTGTGCGCCGGTTTGATCGGATACCGCAGCTTAGTTAAGGCGGGCGATGGAAAACGTCTTGGAATCTACGGCTTTGGCGCGGCGGCACATATCGTCGCTCAGGTTGCGCGCTACCAGAACCGTGAGATCTATGCTTTCACCCGGCCGGGCGACAAAGAAGCGGAAAAGTTTGCGCTCGAACTCGGCGCTGTTTGGGCTGGCGGGTCAAACGAGCTCCCACCAGTGAAACTAGACGCGGCGATTATTTTTGCTCCGGTGGGCGCCCTCGTTCCGCAGGCCCTAAGGGCCGTCGGGAAAGGTGGAAAGGTAGTCTGCGGCGGCATTCACATGAGCGACATCCCCTCATTTCCTTACGAAATCTTATGGGAGGAACGGTCCATCTGTTCGGTAGCTAATCTAACGCGGCAGGATGGTGAGGAGTTTTTCGCTCTGGCATTGCGGGTTTCCGTGCGCACGGAAGTTCAAACTTTTCCATTGGAAGAGGCCAATGAAACGTTGGCTCGCCTGCGCTCGGGCAAGGTTCAAGGGGCAGCAGTGTTAGTAACGGATGCGAGACAGAAAGTAGTAAGATGAATGACAGCGCACCACGAGCGAGCCCTTGACCCCTATCTTGATCTTTCCCCTCAAAGGGGGAAGAAAACTAATCGGAGCGGTCGCTAAATCAAGCTACTCGTTTCAAGGCAAACTGAATTAAGGATTTGGCTCGCTTCAACGCGGTAGAACGTGTTCGTCCTTGAGCGGTGGCATGGAAGATTGGAACGTTTGCGAGCCACCAACCGTCATCTCTCCCTTGTAAAATAACTGTGTAATGTCGCTGCATGGAGCTTTTCTAGCTGGCGCGCCTTAGAAAGCAACGACCACTTCTCGTACGGCTCTTTGATAAATCCGATCTTATCCTGCTTCTCTCTTGGTAATGCGGTTAGTTTTGGCTCTTCAGTTTTTCTCCGGTCCGCATGTATTGAGACCACGTCGAGTGTTCTTTAGAGATCAGATTTTCAACACGTTGGACGAAGAGAGCAAACAAATCACCCTGATCGTAGGGTTGGGTTTTGGTTAAAAAGAGATACTTCTCCTGCTTTAATGCTTCACATGTCGTTCGGTATCCGGTCTAGTTTTCCTGAAATTGAT
>JAHKKJ010000198.1 GCA_020027655.1 Deltaproteobacteria bacterium
CAAGGTCACGTCCATTTCCCCGTAAAGTTTGCGAATGAAAGACGGGCCGACATCCGGCAGGTAATAAAGCAGCCGGGCGTTGCCCGAACCTGGGCCTGAAACTCGAATATCTCGGGAGATGATTTTTCCTTTCCATTTGGGGTTGAGCAGATCCCAATAGGACTTAAAATCTTTCACGTCGACTAACTTCGTGTTGTAACTTACCGAACCGTAAGTCGCCGAACTGACATAGCTGAAAATGTATTGATTTTCCGGATCGGCATAGTGGTGTTTACCTTGATACCACTTGGAGGTGTCTGTGATCTCGGGAAGAAGTAGCGCCGGCTTGATCGGATCGAAAACCTTGGCAGGAAACAGCTGCTGGTACGTCGTTACGCCGCCGGAACTGACTACATCGGCAAGATATTTTTCCGCGCGTCGCTCGGCCAGCAGGCGCTGGCTGATCTGCGAGCCGCGGCCCGTCACCGCGCTAACTTTGATCTCCGGGTACTCCTTCTGAAAATCCGGCAGCACCTCTTCGTAGCCGCTGATATAGACGGTGACTTGCCCTTCCTTGCGCGCCGCGTCGAGGGTTTTCTCCCATTCCTGCTGCCAACCGGGCTTGGCATCGGCGGCATGAGAAGCGGTGGCAAAACAGCAGACGAAAACCACCAGGATCGCTGTGAACAAAGGTTTCATATTAACCTCGCATAGTTTGTCGTGACCATCACCCCTATCCTAACCCTTCGACTTTGCTCAGGGCAGGCTCTTCCCCCGTCGAGGGGGAAGGACCTATGCTCGCGCCATTTCTCATCGCCAACTTGCCTTTACTGGCTGTGGTAATCTCCCGGAATGAGAAACATGCTATGGCTTTGCCACTCGAAGATTTTCTTCGCGCGATCGCCGGCCCAGACGCTCGCCAACCCTCTCCCTTGAAGCACGTACACCACTTCGCCGACCGTCATTCTGAAAGATGGCAACGATTTTCCCCGCTGAAAATCCTAACCGAGGATCGAGGATCGAAGATCGCCATCTTCTATCCTCCATCTTCCATCCTCTCTGTGTGCTGCTCACTTACCGCCCTTTGACTGGGCCAAAGCCTTCTCGACGATCTCCTGTATCGGCGCCATGTCTATATACTGCGGCTTATCCACCATCATATATTTGACGCCGTCAATGCGCCGTACTTCGCTGCGCACCATGTCCTTTGGGATATCGGTGCGCAGCGACTCTTCGGAATTGTTCGGCGTGTTGGCGGCGCGCTGAAGCGCCGTCTGACCTTCGCGCGAGAGCAACCAGTTGACGAACACGCGCGCGGCATTCGGATGCGGCGGCTGGCTCGGCATTGCTATAGAACCCATGTTGCCGGCGGAAATCGCCCGGCTCTCTTTCCACTTGGCGGTGCGAAATTCATCGACGGGCAGGCCTTGAGCTTTGACTTTCAGGATTTCGGAGCAAAAAAAACAGATGGCAAACTTCCCGTTCGCCAGCCAATCCGTCGCTTGACGGATTTCTTGAGTTAACGTCACATCCATTTCTCCATAGAGGCGCCGAATGAATTCGGCGCCCAACTCCGGCGTGTGGTAAAACATGCGCAAGCCGATACGCTGGCTGCCAGAAATCTTCGGATCGCGCGAGAGAATTTTTCCTTTCCACTTGGGTTGGAGAAAATCCCAGTAGGAGCGAATCTCGGCCGCATCCACCGACTTAGTATGGTACGAGACATACTCGCCTACATTACCGAGATAGAGGAAGATGTATCGGTTCTCCGGGTCGACGTACTGATGCTGGCCGAGCCACCACTTGGACTCATCGATGACCTCGGGAAGGATCAGCGCCGCGCGCACGCTGTCCAAGATTTTGGCGCGATAAAAAACTTCATAGGCCGTCGTCACTCCGGCGATATAAACATCGACCAGATACTTGCCGGCGCGCCGCTCCGCCATGATGCGCGGCGCGAGCGTATTGCCCCGCCCCGGAGTCGTAACAACGTTGATCTCGGGATATTTTTTCTGAAACAGTTGCACCACCGTGCTGAGCTCCCCTTCCCCCTGGTAGAGATAAACACTGAGGCTACCTTCCTTTTTCGCCGCTTGCACCGTCCGCTCCCATTCGGCTTGCCAGTTGGGTTTGACATCAGCAGCGCGTGAATGCGTCGCCGCGCAGCAAACAAAAAACAGGAGTAAGTTCGCAGATAGGCGTTTCATGGAAACTTCCTGAAAGTCAGAGATGAATGGGTTCTGTCGCCACATTTCCGTTCCGATTGAGACCTCATGAACTCCTTCCCCTCGACGGGGAAGGATAAAGGTAGGGGTGCCACACACGTCACCCCCATCTCAGTCTTCCCCCGTCAAGGGGGAAGAGGCTTTAGACGATACGCCACGAGTAATTGCCATTTCCTTGGTCAATGGCCTTGGTAGAGCCGATCGATAAACCCGTAATTATCCAACTGCCGCAAAAAATGTAGGTCCCACATCGACATCGGGCTCAGCTCCTTCGCCTCTGGCGCTTTCATGCAGCAGAGCCGATACGCGTTGGCTACCGCTTGAATGTCCGGGTACGGTTTTATCGCCAGCTTGGCCACGCTGTTGTACGACACACCGCGCGTTTCGGGCTCGCGTTTCTTCAATCCTTCGAGAATTTTCTCCGTCTCTTGTTTGCGCGTGCGGCCGAAGTGAATGCCCAGCACTTGAGCCAACGCCAAGCGTTCGCCGAAGCGATCGTACTTAATTATCCGATTCCAAATTGTTTTTGGTTGCTGCCTTGCCGCGTTGCCTATCACTGCTTTGGCGGCACGTGATAGGTGACCGAGCCAGCTTTTCCCACGTGCAGGGATTCATCCATTTTGGTATCGATGATCGCGTGGTTGGGATCGCGAAAAACATTCATCGGGTCCAAGCCCTGCTCCACTTTCTTAATCTCGCGCCGCAGCATGTCCCGATACATCACAACCCCGCGGTCCGAAGCCGCGAGCCGTTCACGAGTACGGTCGAGTATCGGTCCTTGGGTTTCCCACGCCATGAAATCTTGGGCATCCACTTCGTCGAGACGAAACTTGGTGAACGGATGACGGACGCCGAGTGGATTCTTGAAAGGCTTGCGGTAGTCCACCGGCACATCGTCTTTGTTCGCCCGCGGTTCCGCTGAGTCCGGCACGAAGTGGACGTAAACGATCCAAGTATGGGTGTCGTCGATGGGCACGCGAATCTGTGTGCGATTGGCCTGCCGCAAGACGGTCGGAAACAGCAGCGGATGCTCCTCCACTTTGCCATCCTTGAAAAACCGTCGCTTGAGTATGCCGCGATCGAATTCCTCGACCTCAAACTTTGTCAAGTTGTCGATGGTGCCACGGGTCGTGCTCTCAACCTTAAAGCCGTCGGTGACAAGCTCTTGATGCAGAATATGCAAGTGGGCCGTGTCGACGGAGTTTTCCATGGCCTGAAGCCAGTTGCAGTCCAGTTGCGGCAACGCGCGCAACCAGTGCCAGCCATCGGTGCGCGCCCAAACATCGTACTTTGGAATCGCCGGGGCCGGCTGAGGTCCGAAGTAAGCCCAGTAAAGCCCCGCCAACTTTTGGACCGGATAAGCTTTGTGCTTCACAGTCCGGCAAAAATTGCTCTCCGCCGGCTCGGCCGGGGTTTCAAGACAATTGCCCTGAATATCGTAGAGCCAACCATGATAGGCGCAGGCAATCCCCCGTTCCTCGACTCTGCCATAAGATAGAGAAGCGCCGCGATGCGAACAGCGATCATGCAGGAGACCGACTTCTCCCTTTTTGGTTTGAAATAACACCAGATCTTCGCACAGGATCCTGACAAACTTGACCGGATTGTCCTCTGGTAACTCCGCCGCGATAGCGACCGGATGCCAGTAGCGGCGCAGCAATTCTCCCGCCGGCGTTCCAGGACCAACGCGTGTCAACATCTCATTTTCTTCCAGTGTCAGCATCTCTCTGCTCTCCCTTCGAGGCTATTTCTTGATCTCCTTGACCAGCTTGAAAATTGGCGCCATGTCCTGCCACTCGGGACGAGAGGTGTCCAGATATTTTCGCCCTTTGATGAGTTTGCTTTCGGGCGGGAGATCTTCTTTTGGGATATCGATCCTGCGCGAGTTGGGGGGAAGCTCGCCGTATAGGTCCAGGTGCTTTTGCAGCGCGCTCTGTCCCTTGCGGGAGAGAAACCAGTTGATGAACACCCTCGACGCGTTCGGATGCGGCGCGCCTTTGATCAGGCTGATCGATCCTCCTCCCGTGGAAAGGCTTTCGCCTTCTTTCCAGCTTCCCGTGTCGAACTCGTCCACCGGCAGACCTTGAGTCTTTGCCCTTGGCGCGTCCCTACAGCCAAGGCAGATGGCGAATTTTCCTTGCACGAGCCAGTCTGTGATCTGTCGTCGGTCTTTTCCGTAGGTGACATTCATGGTGCCAAACAGCCGCCTAATGAACTCCGGCCCTAACTCTGGACTGTAGTAAAAAAATATCATCGTCGCGCCGAGTCCGGTGCTGCCGGGATCTTGGGAGACAAACTTACCTTGCCACTTGGGATTAAGAAGATCCCAGTGCGACGTGAACTCGTTAGGACTTGCCAGTGTCGTATTGAAATAGAGCGATGATGAGGTCGGGTTGGCGATGTAGATGTAAATATGCTTCCTTTCGGGGTCCCCGTAGCTATGTTGTCCTTCGTACCATTTGCTCTCGTCCACGACCTCCGGGAGGATTAGCGCATCCTTGATGGAATCGAGGGCCTTCCCTTTATAAAGGAGATTGTAGTTTGTGTTTGCGCCGCCGCTGAATAGGTCGGCTAACACCTTTCCAGCCCTCATTTCAGCGAGGATCCTTGTACCCAAATCATTTCCCGTTCCATTGACAGTAACAACCTTTATTTCCGGATACTCCTTTCTAAATTCGTTTAGAAATACCTCCGTTCCATAACGACCCACATAGAGATTCAGACGCCCCTCTTTCTTTGCTGCCTCAACGGTTTTTTCCCATTCATGCTGCCAACCCGGCGCCGACTCGGCCGCATGGGAAAGTCTGGTTAAACAGCAGACGAAAAACACCAACAGCACTGTGATCAAACGTTTCGTCATAACCATCGACCTCCGAAACTTCCCGCCTGGAGAGACTGTGTCGCACGTCCGTTAATGGTTCGAGACGCCCACCACGAACATTTCGGCATCAACCACGGCATACCCGAGCGCGCGCTAAATCCCCCTCTATCCCCCTTTTCAAAAAGGGGGAATTTCTCACACGGAGTTCTCGATTCCCCGCACCCCTTATCACTACCCCTCTTTGAAAAAGAGGGGCTAGGGGAGATTTGCGTGGATCGTCGAGGGGGAAGGAACCTATGCTCGCGCCATTTCTCATCGCCAACTTGCCTTTACTCGAAGCGACGGCTCTCCCATAATTTCGATTAACTCGAAACTTGGAACACGAAACTTTGAGCTACTTTCTACTCCGGGCTCGGCACTTGATGCGACAAGAAGATTTCTTTGCGCTGTTCTGCCGACTCGAGCATTGCCAAGCATACTTCTAGTGTCGCCGCGCCCCAGCGGCCGTCATGAAACACCGGCCGACCGTGCACTACAGCGTCATACAGCTCTTCGACCTCGGCCTCGCGCCCTCTCCTGCCCGGCGGAAGAGTGATTTCTCGCTTCTCGTTTTCCCCATAAACGAGCAGCCCGTCGGGTGTTTGACGGATATCGCCTCGTTCGCAGCTCACCAGCGTAAAGCCAAAGAACGGCTGCTTACGCTCCCCCGACCAGACGTGGCTGAACTCGCCTTCGCGCTGCCCGCCGAAACGCATCCCCTCCTTGAGTCGTTCTTCCTCTTCCGGGCTTTGCACCTCGCGCAGTTGTCTTCTGACCTTCAGGTTCGTGTCCGGATCTCGGTGTTGTCCTCCTTCTCCTACCCAACTAAACAATTCCGCACTGTCGAAGAAACCATAGCCGCTGTAGATCAACGTTGCCGGTGTGCCGTCCTCGAATTCAAGGTAGCAGGCGTAACTTCCTTCATGCGCGCGCGCCTTGTCCCAAATTCCCGTCATGGCCCGGACGCTGCGCACGATGCCGCCGCCGATGAGTCTCACGATATCGACGTGATGCGGCCCCTGGTTCAAGACGACGCCGCGGCTGGTGGCAAGCTCATGTTTCATCCGTGGCCGGTACATGAATTCGTTGTAGTTCCAGGTGTTGATCATACACAGCTTGCCTAGCTCGCCGCTCTTTACGATCTCGCGGATCTTGCGCACCGGCGGATCGAAACTGTGGGTGTGACCGCACAGGAGGTTGACGCGGTTTTTTTCCGCCGCCTGATTCATGGCCTCGCATTCTTCGATGGACAGCGCCATGGGCTTTTCCACGATCACATGCTTTTTGTGATTGGCGGCGGTGATGACATGCCGGGCGTGAAGCTGATTCGGTGTCGCCACGTAGACGGCGTCAACGTTAGGACTCGCGCACATCGCGTCCACGCTGGTGAACGTCTCACCTTTGTACGCTTCCCTGAACTTCGCCAGTGCGTCGGTGCGCGTATCCGCGGCTGCGGTAACCTTGATGAACGGCAAGGTTGAAATGGGCGGCAGGATTTGTGTGCTCGCCACTCCCAGGCCGGCTATGCCTAATCGCAAAACGTCGCTCACCGGAATCCCTCTTACTTTTAGTGTCCGGTCTCAACAGTTCGCCAGATAATTCCCGCCTCACTCCCCCCAAAAATCTCCCCTTCCC
>JAHKKJ010000789.1 GCA_020027655.1 Deltaproteobacteria bacterium
CTCCTTGCGCCCTTTTTCGATAGTCGCCCGGATGTTCGTACAATTCATAGCGGCGATTGCCTCCAACCTCCACCCTGCTTGTCGAAGCGACCTCGAGATCCGTGCTCGGAAGCTCGAAGTTGTAGTCGTTCATCGCATATTTTCCTGGACGCCACTCGCGCTTGAGTGCGAAACGGGTGATTACATCGCGTCCTGCCCCTGATATATTTCCCGGTTGGTACGATACCGTAGGCTTTCCTGGTAAGACCGGATGCGCCGCCGGTTGGTCGGCCATGACAAAAGTGTGCTTGCCCTGCTCGTGTTCGAAGAAGTAAAAAATCCCGGCCTTTTCCATCAGTCGGGAAATGAAATTGAATTTGGTTTCGTGGTATTGCACCACGACTTCGTGCGGCTCATAGGTACCCTGGAGAGCACTTCTGAAGTCACGAAATCCGAACTTTTGAAATGTCTGCATGACGATTTCCGGTACTGTCTTGTTCTGAAAAATTCGACAGTCCGATGTCTGACTCAGGAACCAGAGCCAGGGCACTACTTCAGCCTGATAGTAGGTGAACTGAGAATCTTGATCGGTCTGAGCAAACTGGCTGACAAATCCGTTGAAATAGCGCGTGCTAACGTCGGTCAGCATCATGTTCACCGTAACGTTTTGTCCAATGATCGATTCAAGCTTGATCGGTGGCTTCTCCGAAACTAGCTCCAACTGAAAGCTAAACAACTGCGAAACCCCCTCTTGACCGGTGAACTTCTGCAAGAACAACACATCGTCCCCTAATGGAGTCGTAATAGAGATAAATCGTCCCGCCTGTGTACTTGGCATCGGTTCCTCCTCCCGTAGTGAATTTGGCGTAAGACCTAAAAGTTGCCGTCTGAGCTTAAGCAGTGGCCATTGGACGAGACATCACAGCGTCAGGCGCTTTTGGAGATCAGTCTGAAGCCACGACAGTCTCAAAGCCAATGTTGCGCCTGTTAGTGGTGACCTTTCGAGTTCTCTCTTTTTAGAGAATTCAGGTATGCAGCCAAATCAGCGACCTGTTTGACTGTTAGCACCTCACTATACGTGGGCATGCGAGACTTTCCATCAGGACCGAGGAAGCCCTTTTCCTTGTCCTCGGGATCGATCACGGCATTGGGATTGACGATCGACTCGGCAAAGAATTCCAGCGGATGCATTCCAGCCATTTGCGAGAGTTCGGGTCCGCTCCCCTTTTCTGTTTCGGCCACCGTAGGCAACGACTCGCCTTTCACTTCGTGGCACTTGTAACATTCCAGTTCCACGAATAATTGCTTTCCGCTAGCCGGGTCGCCTGGAGGCAAAGAGAACTTCCAGTTCGCTGGCGTTTGTTCTCCGGAACTATGATGGGAGGTTTCTGGTTCCGATTTTTTCCAACAGCCTGAAACCAGAAAAATAAGCCCGCTCAGGGATAGTATCCCAGCTTTCGTAAAAACTCTCAGACTCAATCTCATACCAACTACCCTTCTGTTCCGAACGCCTTTGGAGGAATACGGTTTAGACGCGATCTCGAACGGAGCATTACCGATAAAGGAATTGGACTAAGCGCTGAGCGGAATTTACTGCTGACTATAGGGATTGTAAAGGACGAAACCCGTTTCTCAGACGCTCGGCATTACGCCGACTTTCCAAAACTTGATTGCTCCTAAACTTTGGAAGTAAAACGAGCTTTACGTCACCCGCGGTTCCGAGATCCACGGAGGTTGGCTGGCTTTGCCGCCCTTTGATTAGGATCGCGTCGTTTTCGCTTCGACAGCCAATCCCGCGTTACCCGTTCCTGCCCATTTCGTTGCCACGAGCGTCCCGAGCAGCGCCAGCACGCATCCGACCACCACGTCGTAGAGGCGCGTGGACAGCAGATGCATATGAATCGCCTCGCCCTGCAGCGCGACGTCAATGGCAAGCATAAAGAAGGCGGTGAAGCCCATGAAACCGAGCGCCGGATTGAGCGCGAGCCCGAGACGCGCGGAGGCCGCGCACACCACCGCAATTAGGGCGATGACCGGCAGCACGGGGACGAAACGCACGATCAGTGCGGCAAGGAGGATGCCGGCAAGCGTGCCAGCCACGTACCGCACGATCATCTGCAGGCTCACGATACCCTCGCGACGCATGACGACCAGCACGGCGACTGTCGCCCAGTACGGGCGGCTGACACCGAGAGACTCAGCGACAAACAGGGCGACGCAAGCCGTCATGGCATAACAGATCGCGTATCGAGGGCCCGCTCCCACGCCGCCGAGCGCCAGGCGCAAACCGGCCCGCCAGTCGACCAGGTTTTCCTGTGCCGGCAGGCCGAACAGCCGCCAATCCAGCAGCGCACTGATGATCGCGATGAAGGCGCCGGCGAGCGCGGCCAAGGCGATGCCGGGATCCGTGAATTGCATACCTGCCCCCACCGCAGTCGCGACGGCGCAAAAGCGGGCCACGGCCGCGATACCGGGGTGTGAGGCGCTGACCCATCCGGCGATGAACGCGGACAGGAGCACCAGAGCCTCATCGGCGTAGGTTGTGCCTCCAAGCAACGTGCCCACCGTGCCGCCGGCGAGGATGGCAAGCCCGGCGGCAACCATGGTGCCCACTCGGACCGCGCGCGTCGTGCCAATATCCGCTAAAGTCACGAGCAACGCGCACGCAGCGGCGATCACGCCCGCAAGCACGTTTCCAGTCGCAAGCCCGCCGATGAGCGGCACACCGACCGCCAGGCCGACTCGAAGCGTCACGGCGAGCGGAT
>JAHKKJ010000199.1 GCA_020027655.1 Deltaproteobacteria bacterium
CACATCGGGCGGCTGATCGACGACTTCTTTGGCCAGAGCTTCTAACTCTGCGCCGCTAGAAAATTGTATTTCGGGCCAGCGTTTTTTCTTTGCTTCCTCTACAAAATCGGAATCTTTAAGTGTCTTAGCATAAGCCTCGCGAAGAACTTGCGTGCGTTCTGCAGGCACTCCTGGTGTGGCAACGATGGGCCGCGAGCCGAAACCGCCGGCGCCCAAATAGACCGTGGCCAGGCGCTTCTTCGCCTCCGGTATCTTGTATTGGTCCATCAGCTCATACAAAGTGGGAACGTCCGGAATTCTCGCGTTACGTTGGCGACCGGTTTGCAGGAGAATCCGGACGAAACCCGTCTTATACCAGGTGAGAAATGGTTCGCGCCCAAAAAAACCATCGACGGTTATCGCGCGGCACTGGACCTCTCCCCTTTCTAGCGCTAAGTCTTGCTCCGCCCCTCCCGGGTAACCGCTGATCACATTGAATTTCAAACCCAGCGTCTCTCCCAAAAGCCTGGGCACATCGTAACCGGCGCTGCCGACTCCTGTAGCAGAACACTTCGGACCGTCTTTAGCATTGCGAATATCTTCCAGCGTTTTGTAAGGAGCATCAGAGCGCATGAAGACTAACGTTCCGTTGCGATCCGCAGTTCCAATCCAGGTGAATTTCGCCCAGTCGAACTTGACCTCCCCGCGACCCGTGAGCTGGGCGTAATACAGTGCCCCGCCGATGGAGCCGAGGGTCAATCCATCAGGTTTGGTCAAGTTATAGACGTGATTAGCGGCGATCATGGACCCCGCTCCGGGCATGTTCTGGACGACGAAGTCGGGGTTCCCCGCAATATGCTTTCCCATAAAGCGGCCATAGGCGCGCGCCCAAAGGTCGTGGTTATCACCGGGGAGATAACCGACAATAATTCTTATGGTTTTACCTTGGTAGAAGGAGCTTTGCGCGCTCAATTCATCGGTTGCGATGAGAAGGAAAAAAGCGATCAACAGCTTTTTCATCGGCCACTCCTTTCATGCTTGCGTGAGCCCTAGTAGCACACCTCACTTAACCCTTCGATTGATCGAAGTCGGTATCCCAAAGCTGTTTCACCTTCGTTATCGCATCCTGAGACAATGCGCCTGCGCCGGAGCAGGCAACCGCCTCGTCGATGTGAGCAATGTTAGAAAAGCCCACGAGCACTGTGGATACTTCCGATTTCATCAAACCAAAGCGGATCGCCGCTTGCGCCAGACTTTTTCCATCGGGACCAAGCACAGCCTTTACCTTCTCGGCACGCTCAACATCCAAAGGATAGTCGGATCCGGGCGAGAGGGGTTCCGGGCTACTGCCTCCGCCGGGGCTGGGATCCGACGTCAACGCACCCGCCGCCAGAACACGAATGACAAAGGCGCCCATTCCATTGGCAGCTGCGCGATCGATAATACGACGGTAATCCAGCGCGCTGAAGCTCGGCGGAACCGGCTGGCCAGCGCTCGGATTGAGCAAGTTATAATAGGCCTGAAACCCATGGAACTCACCGCTGTCAACGAGCTGGTGCAACGCCGTCACCTCGCCCAAGCCGCTGAAGCCGAAGTAGTCAACCTTGCCTCCGTCGCGCATCGTTTTGAAGCCTTCGATCACCCCTTTCGGTCCGAGGACATCTTGGGGTGTTAGACTGAACCGCTTACCCGCTCCCCGTTCCAACGTGACTCGGGTGTGAAGCTGGATAAAGTCAACGCGATCTCTATTGAGTCTTTTCAATCCTGCTTCGACTGCGCGGATCGTGGCGGCTCCGACGTCGCCGATGGCATCGGCCTCTAAGCGAATCTTGGTGGAAATCACGGGCCTAGATCCAGCGCATGGCGGACGGCCGCTCGTTGGTCTTCGTAAGGCGCCTTCACCATGAGAACGGCATTATTGCCGCAACCGAAGCCGATCTCCGACACTTTGATTCCCGTCTTACCAACTGTACGATACTGCATCTTTTCACCTCATCTTTTTTAAAACTACAGATTCAGAAATATGTTTATCACTTCCAGTGTATCAGTGAGATCCGCCAAACAAGCGTCCGGCTTCCAGTACTGAAGCTCTTCCCACGGATACCTTCCCGTCCCCACCAAGACACACTTCATATGATTTTGTCTGGCGGCATCGAGATCTTTCGGGGTATCACCGACGATCACGCACTGTTCATCCCGCAAAGACTTTCCTGTGCGCCGCTCCCAACGTTTTTTAGCAATCCTGGGCAGATCAGGGCGATGAGGTGAATCGCTGGCGTAAGCGCCGCGGCATAGATAAGAATTCAGCCCTGCTGCTTCAAGCTTAACCTGCGCCGTCACCTCGAAATTGCCGGTGACCACACCTTGACTAAACTCCGTCTTTGTCGAAAGCGCCGCGAGCAATTCCGGCGCGCCGGGAAGAGCATGAACCGTCGTCGTCGCCTCGCGCAGCGCCCTCGAGTAGCTCCGTTGTAAGTTCTTTGCAAATTGCTCCCAATGGCCGCTATCAATTCCTATTTCAATGTTTGCTTTTGCGAAGATTTCTCGCACGATGTGCGGGTCTGTATTACCGTCGGGAATCACCGACCGAATATCGCCGCCCACGCCGAACGTCTCGAGGATTGCCTCATTGAAGGGAAGGTAACCGTTCTGCGTTCGGGTGAGCGTGCCGTCGAGGTCGAATAAAATAAGTTTTTCCATAGGGCATGCGGATATTTGCACAATCACATTGAGGTTGGCAAACCATTGACAAGCCGATGCTTCTAAGATAAAAGTTTTTCCTAAGGTTTTGCGCGACTGGCGTCAGCGTGGAATCGACCACGAGGGAGTGCAAAGCGTTAAGACGGCCGAACGCCTGGGTCTCTTAATAGAAGAGGTTCAGGCTTTTTTTATGGATGCAACGCCGTTGACTTGTTCTGACGCCGTTTATCACACCCTTCGCCTGCCTCGGCGCATCACGGTCCGGCTCCAACTGGCCGATAGGTAAAAAGGATAGTCATGATCAAGCAATATCTCCTCTCACCCGGACCCACCCCGATTCCCAACGAGGTCGCACTGGCGATGTCGGAGACGATGATTCACCATCGAACGCCTCAGTTTAACAAAGTTTTCGAGGAAGCACGCCAAGGTCTCAAGACTCTCTTTGGTACGAATGGCGATGTTTTGATACTGGCCTCTTCCGGCACCGGGGCAATGGAAGCGGCGGTAGCGAATCTGTTCTCGCCGGGAGACAAAGTCCTAGTGATCAACGGCGGTAAGTTTGGCGAGCGCTGGCTAAATATTGCCAACGCGTTCGGACTGGACCCGGTCGAGGTCAAAGTCGAATGGGGCAAGGCGGTCAAAGTTGACGTGGTCGAGAAGCAGCTCAATCTCCACCCGGACATTCAAAGCGTCATGATCCAGGCGAGCGAGACCTCAACCACCGTGCTCCATCCGGTAAAGGAGATTGCGAAGCTAACGAAGAACGGGCCGCTGTTTCTCGTCGATGGCGTCACAGCCGTGGGAGTACTTCCCGTACCCCTCGACGAATGGGGCATCGATGCGCTGGTCACAGGTTCGCAAAAAGCGCTCATGCTGCCTCCGGGTCTGGGCTTTATCGCCCTCAGCGAGCGCGCTTGGCAAAAGACCAAGAAAGCCAAGCTGCCTCGCTTCTATTTCGACCTCAACCTCGAACGCAAGAATCAGGCAAAGGGCTCCGGCGCTTTTACGCCGGCGGTCTCATTGATCTTCGGCTTGCGCGCGTCGCTTGACATGATGGCGCGGGAAGGCTTCGATCGCGTCTACGCCAGGCACGCCCGCATGGCGCGGGCAACGCGCGCAGCGGCAACCGCCATGGGGCTGAAACTTTTGGCGCCGGACAGTCCAAGCCCGGCAGCGACTGGAATTTTCCTACCCAAGGGTTTGGACGCGGACAAGGTTTTGGATTACCTGCGGGATCAGATGGGGGTCATCCTCGCCGAAGGACAGGACCAATTGAGAGGTAAGGCGATTCGTATCGCTCACGTCGGTTACATGGGCGCCTTCGATGTGATCACGGCCATTGCGGCACTGGAAATGGCGCTAAGAAAATTCGGCGCCGAGATTCCTTTCGGCCGCGGCGTTGCTGCCGCCCAAGAAGTGCTGATGGAGGCTTTGAATTAGTCCATGAAGATTCTCGTCACCGATTCTCTGGCTCCCCAGGGACTGGAAGTCTTCCAACGCGCGCCGGGCTTCGAAGTAGACGTTCGGATCGGGCTCAAACCCGACGATCTCAAAAAGATTGTCGCTGACTACGATGGCTGGGTGATTCGAAGCGGCACCAAAATCACGGCGGAACTCATCGAAGCCGCTAAGAATCTCAAAGTCATTGGGCGAGCGGGCGTCGGTTTCGAAAACATCGATGTTGATGCCGCAAGTAAAAAGGGGATTGTGGTGATGAACACCCCGGGCGGCAACAATGTAACCACCGGTGAACATACGATTTCGCTTATGATGGCATTGGCGCGCCACATTCCTCAGGCCGTCGCCTCCCTCAAAGGCGGCAAATGGGACCGAAACAAATTCGTCGGCGTAGAGTTGTGCAACAAGACCCTCGGTATCATCGGTCTCGGCAATGTCGGCCGGATCGTTGCCGAACGGGCCGCCGGGCTTAGAATGAAGGTGATCGGCTACGATCCGTTCATTTCCTCGGAGAGTATCGCGCGCATGGGCGTAGAGCCGGCGAGCCTGGAGGAAATCTTCACGAAATCCGATTGTATCACCGTCCACGTACCGCTTACGCCGGAGACACAGGGGCTGATTAATCGCAGCGCTTTTGCCAAGATGAAGACCGGGGTCCGTATCATCAACTGCGCCCGCGGCGGCATCGTCGATGAGAAGGATCTCGCAGATGCCATTCGCGAAGGCAAAGTAGCAGGGGCGGCGTTGGACGTGTACGTGGATGAGCCGCCGCCGTCCGATCATCCGCTGCTCAAAATGGATCAGGTGATCACGACACCGCATCTCGGTGCTTCCACGGACGAAGCCCAGCTCAATGTGGCGATCGCCGTGGCTGAGCAGATGGTCGACTTTCTCTCCCAGGGTGTCGTTCGCTACGCCCTCAATGTGCCTTCAGTGAGTCCAGAACTTCTAGACGTCCTTCGACCCTATCTCCTGCTCGCCGAAAAGCTTGGCAGCTTGGTGAGCCAGATGGCGGGTTCACTTCCTAAGGAGGTTACTGTCGAATACGGCGGAGACGTCACGCAATATAACCTGGCCCCTCTAACCCTAGCGGTCCTCAAGGGGATTCTCACGCCCATCATGGAGTCCGCGGTTAACTATGTGAATGCGCCCCTGATGGCACGCGAGCGCGGCATCAAGGTCGTGGAATCTAAAAGCAGCCGAACCGGTGATTTCGCTAACTACATCACGGTAAAGATAGACACCGGCCGCAAACAAATTGAAGTCGAGGGGGTTGTTTTCGCCAGTAAACATCCGCGCATCGTCAGGGTGGATAGTTTTTATCTCGAAGCCGTGCCGGAGGGCTACATTCTCATTTTGCGTAATCGAGACGTACCAGGAGTGGTGGGAACTGTCGGCTCGCTTTTAGGTCGCAACGGCATTAACATCGCCGGCATGGAATTGGGCCGTACTGAAAAGGGAGGCAATGCCATTTCCTTCATCCACGTAGACGATGCCGTGAGTAAGAAGGCACTCCAAGAGCTACGCGACCGACCGGAAATCGTATCGGCGGAGCTGGTGAAGCTGTAAGGGGCATGAAATGAAGATTTGGATTATTGGAATATTGGAATGCTGGACATCACTCCATCACTCCATCACTCCAACTCCATTCTAATTCAATGGCCAACGTTGCAATCATCGGCGCTCAGTGGGGAGACGAAGGCAAAGGTAAGATCGTCGATCTCTTTACAGACGACGCAGACATCGTCGTCCGCTTCCAGGGCGGCAATAACGCTGGCCATACCCTTGTCGTGGACGGTAAGAAAACCGTCCTTCACCTCATTCCTTCAGGAGCGCTTCACCCCAACAAACTCTGCGTCATCGGCAACGGCGTCGTAGTCGATCCCGAGGTTCTGCTGGAAGAGATCACCGCTCTCAAGAGACAAGGCCACTTCATGGACGACGCCCAGCTTCGAATCAGCGAAGAAGCACACCTGATCATGCCATACCACAAGGCCATCGATCAGGCCCGCGAACGGTTGCGCGGTGAAGGGATGATCGGAACGACGGGACGCGGCATCGGCCCTGCCTACGAAGACAAAGTAGCGCGGGTGGGCATTCGCGTCATCGATCTACTGGAAGAAGAAACGTTTCAGGAGAAACTCCAGCGCAATATCGAAGAGAAAAATATCTATCTGAAGGCAATCCTGAAAGAAAAAACCCTGGACTTCAACAAGCTCCACGATAGCTACAGCGTCTACAGAGAAAAACTGAGATCCTACGTGACCGATACCAGCCTCTTGCTCGACCGGGAGATGCGGGCCGGCAAGCAGGTGCTGTTTGAAGGGGCGCAAGGCACCCTCTTAGATGTGGATCACGGAACTTATCCTTTCGTTACTTCTTCGAACACAGTCGCCGGTGGCGTGTGCAGCGGTACAGGTGTGGGGCCGCGCCACATCCATCAAATTATTGGGATCTCGAAGGCTTACGCCACGCGGGTGGGTAGCGGTCCGTTTCCGACGGAGATCCACGGGCCGGAGGGAGAAACACTCAAACGCGAAGGGTTTGAGTTCGGCGCCACAACCGGAAGGCCGCGTCGCTGCGGCTGGTTCGATGCCGTGGGCGTGCGTCATGCGGTTCGGATGAGCGGTATCACCGGCATCGCGTTGACGAAGCTCGACGTCTTAACGGGTTTCAAGAAAATTCCGATATGCACGGCTTACCGTTATGATGGCAAAGTGGTGCACGATTTTCCCGCGAGTTTGAAGATAATGCAGCACGCCCAACCGGTTTATGAACAAATGGAAGGTTGGGACAAGCCTCTTGACGATGTGAGAAAATTCTCCGACCTGCCGGCGCAGGCTCAGAAGTATGTCCGCCGGCTTGAGGAAATTGTCGAAACCGAGATCATTCTCGTCTCAGTTGGCCCCGGCAGAGACCAGACCATCCTGCTAAAGAATCCCTTCCACACGTAAGCAATAAGGACTAGGCAAGGCGTTGGCACTGCAAAAATGCATTGGCCCGCAGCTATCCCCTGTGAGTTACGAATCGACGACGGTCCATCACAACAACTGAGCAGACCAGAGCAATCCTGACGATTTCAGCAATCTGGGCATCTAGTCGTCGGGTTTGTTCGGGTCTCTTGGCAAGCAGGTTTCGGACGCAATTCGGGACAAAGGCCGGTCGATTGCGACGTCAGATGCAGTCCGAGAGAGGCAGCAAGAAACATGGTGACGCTAAATGAGGTCTCTGCTAAAATTTGGGTTAAATTTGTTCCCACCTAGGCCGTTGAAAAGTGCAACGCCATTGTATATTGGTAGTGCGAGTCCTTGCCACGCAACGCCCTTAAGCAGGGAGAATGGTGTCAGGAGCAGCCAATCCGACAATTCCGAAGTTTGATCGCCCTCCGGTATATGAGACCGTATTGGGTGTTCAGTTTAACCCTCTGAAGGGCTTTTCAATTCCACACTACGGGCTGTATTGGGGAAAAATACGCGGAGATTACCCAAAATATGAAGTTCAGACTCCTCTAATCCCGGCGGTAGAACTATTTGGCTCCGAAGCAGGGAAACAATCTCAAGCTGGAATCGAACTAGTACAAGTTCCTGACGTGCGGACGTGGTTTCTTACGCAGGATGAGACGATTCTGTTGCAAGTCCAAAAAGACCGATTTCTACAGAATTGGCGTAAGATGCAGGATAGTGACGTTTATCCTCACTACGATCAGTTAAAACCAAAATTCTGTGAAGAGTGGCAACGATTCTGCCGATTTTTGAAAGAAGTGGGGATCGAGAGGCCCGAAGTAAATCAGTGCGAGGTAACCTACGTGAACCACATCGACATAGAACAAGGGCCGAAATCGTACGGAAATTTAAGTAGAATAATATCATGCTGGTCCGGTAACTACTCGGGTAATTTTCTTTCAGAGCCCGAGTCAGTGAACTTTAGTTCACGATACCTACTGCCTGAAAAGAAAGGCCGGCTGCACGTCGCGATGCAGCCAGCAATCAGACGACGCGACGCCAAAGAGATTTTGCGTCTTAATCTCACAGTTCGAGGTAGGCCGGCCTCGTCTGAAGTAGAGGACATTATAGAATGGCTAGACCTTGGACATGAGTGGGCTGTTCGAGGATTCACAGACATTACAACAGAGGAGATGCATAAACATTGGGGGAGGACACAATGAACGGGTTAGAATACTTTCCGGCAAGGCCCGCTCGG
>JAHKKJ010000200.1 GCA_020027655.1 Deltaproteobacteria bacterium
AAGAATGTTCGTCGGAGTGGTCGGGCGACCGAGAGAAAGACTCGGTCGAACCGACCACCAGTTAGAGGCGAGTTAATGGTTACAGTCCACGGAAGCGCCAAAAAAAAGACAGTGATGAAGATGTTGAGAATTGGATACTCCTGTGGGCCTTAGGCATCCCCATTCCCATATTAGTCATTCTGTTCATGATACGCGGCTGTAGATGACATAGTGGAAAAGGTTCGCACTTAACTCGTGCCATCGAAAATTCAAAAAATAAAAGAAATCGGAGAAACAATAAATGAATGCTTTAGAGCTTCTTAAGACAGATCATCAAAAAGTGAAAGAACTATTCAAAAAGGCAGAGGGAAACAAAAACGAGAAACAGCAGAAACAACTCTTTGATCAGATCAAGGCAGAACTAGAAACCCACGCGCATATTGAGGAAACCATTTTCTACCCGGCTGTAGCAAAAAACGAGGACCTGAAGGACATGGTGCTTGAATCCCTCGAGGAGCACAAACAAGTGAAGACTCTGCTTCGAGAGATGGAGAATCTTACATCCGATAGCGAGAAGTTTGAGCCTAAGCTTAAGGTATTAATGGAAAACGTCGAGCATCATGCTGTCGAAGAAGAAGAGGGAAAAATGTTCCCCAAGGTACGCAAATTCATGAAACCTGCGGCGCTCGACGAGTTAGGTAAAGAGCTTGAAGCAGCTAAGGGAAAAAAAGTCAGAAAAGCTAGCTGATGATCGTCTCCAGCTTGGGAGCAAGATCACAATCCGATCAGGGTGGTGCTAATGCGTTAGGGTTCTCTTCCCGTGTAAACTTGAAAAATCGTCCAGTGAAGGACAGTTCTTTCCGCCCATAACGAGTCATTAAGGAAATGCATGAGTAAAATCGACAAAAAAGACAATGACAAAGTAAAAGACTTGGGAAGATTTCGTGAGGATAGTGCCCGAGAATACATCACAACTAATCAAGGGCTCCGCATCAACGACGATCAGAACTCTCTTAAAGCTGGCGAGCGCGGGCCGTCGTTGCTGGAGGACTTTCTTCTTCGCGAAAAGATCACCCATTTTGACCACGAACGCATCCCTGAGCGCATCGTTCACGCACGTGGCACGGCGGCGCATGGTTATTTTCAGGTTTACAAGTCCATGGCACCTTTAACGAAAGCGAAGTTTCTCCAGGATCCCTCAGTCAAAACGCCAGTATTCGTACGCTTCTCGACGGTGGTTGGATCGCGTGGTTCATCGGACCTGGCGCGAGATGTCCGCGGTTTCGCGGTCAAGTTTTATACGGAAGACGGCAACTACGATCTAGTCGGCAATAACATTCCGGTTTTTTTCATCCAAGACGCGGTTAAATTTCCCGATCTTGTCCATGCCGTCAAGCCTGAGCCGCATAACGAAATGCCACAGGCAGCCTCCGCCCACGACACCTTTTGGGATTTTATCTCGCTGATGCCGGAGTCCATGCACATGATCATGTGGGTCATGTCGGACCGGGCGATTCCCAGAAGTTTCCGCATGATGGAAGGCTTCGGTGTCCACACGTTCCGCTTTGTCAATGACAAGGGTAAGTCACGCTTCGTGAAGTTTCATTGGAAACCGTTACTCGGTATTCACTCCGTGGTCTGGGATGAAGCCCAAAAAATCTCCGGCAAAGATCCGGACTTTCACCGCCGCGATTTATGGGAAGCCATCGAAAACGGCGACTATCCCGAATGGGAGTTCGGCGTGCAAATCGTTGAAGAAGAAGACGAGCACAAGTTCGACTTTGACCTTCTCGATGCCACCAAAATCATCCCCGAAGAATTGGTTCCGGTCAAGCGTATAGGAAAACTAACCCTGAATCGCAATCCCGACAACTTTTTCGCCGAAACGGAGCAGGTCTCTTTTAACCCCGGCCACGTTGTGCCCGGAATCGATATCACCAATGATCCGCTGCTGCAAGGTCGTTTGTTCTCTTACACCGATACACAATTGATACGTCTGGGCGGACCGAACTCGCACGAGATTCCGATCAATCGTCCGGTGGCCCCTGTTCACAACACCCAGCGTGACGGCCACATGCGTCAAACGATCAATGCGGGCCGCGTCAGTTACGAGCCGAATTCGCTTGGTGGCGGATGTCCGATGCAAGCGAAAGAAAATGTCGGCGGTTTCGTCAGCTATGCTGAAAAGATTGACGGCCAGAAAGCTCGCGCTCGGAGCGACAAGTTCTTCGACCATTTCAGTCAAGCTGCGCTTTTCTGGAACAGCCAATCCGATCCGGAAAAGAATCATCTTGTGCAAGCCTTACGCTTTGAATTGGGGAAAGTTGAGGTGGCGGAAATAAGAGCGCGGATGGTCGCGATGCTGGCGCAAGTCGACGGCACCCTTGCTGGTCGTGTAGCTAAAGGTCTGGGGCTCGAAGTTAATCAGAAACTGCAAACGCCGCTGAACATGAGCGTGCCGGCAGACGGCAACGTCAAAGAATTCCAGCCGAAGCCGCTTAAGAAAAATGTTGGAAACTCGCCAGCCTTGAGCATGGCGAATACCGTCAAAGACACCGTAAAAACACGCAAGGTGGCGATCCTTGGAGCCGATGGATTTGACGACGCAGCGGTTACCGCCATGAAAAAGGCGCTGACCGGCGCCGGCGCTCAGCCGAAGCTCGTCGCTCCGCGGCTCGGTTTTTTGAAAAGCTCGAAAGGCGCCGAGGTCAAAGTAGACTTCAGTCTGCTGACGGCCAGTTCGGTGATGTTCGATGCGGTCTATATCCCCGGGGGCGAAAAGTCCGTTAAAGCGCTACAAGAGCAAGTGGAGGCAGTGGAGTTTGTGCAGGAGGCCTTCAAACACTGCAAGACTATCGCTGCTAACGGCGCCGGGCTTGAGTTTATTCGCGCGTGTCGTTTAGCAAACGGCGCTGCAGACGGCAAAGCCAAGGATAGCGCCGTTGAAGAAGGCATAATCCTGAGTCGGGACGATCAAGCCGGCAAGATAGCGAGCGAATTCATCAAAGCCATAGCCCAACATCGTCATTGGAGCCGCGAAAAAAAGCTCCACTCGCCAGCTTGAGCTGCGCGGCGGCGTTGAAACACATATTGTCGAATAAATGCATAATTAAAACGGAGGATACATGAAAAACGAACAGTTGAATCAGCTTCTTTATGAAGCGTTGGAAACCGAAATGGGCGGCGTGCAGGTTTATGAAACTGCGATACGTTGCGCCGTGAACGAAGATCTCAAAGAAGAGTGGGAGGAATATCACGAGCAGACGCAAAAGCACGAACAAATCGTTCGTGAGCTCTTCGGCAAGCTCGGGCTCGATCCGGAGAAAGAGACTCCAGGACGCCAGATTGTTCGGCACATCGGCAAGTCACTGGTAAAGGCCATGGAAATGGCACTTGAGGCCGGCAAGCCCGAAGCGGCTCAGATCGTGGCCGCGGAATGCGTGGTCGAAGCCGAGACTAAAGACCACTTGAACTGGGAGCTCATCGGCCAGGTCGTTGAAAAGAGCAAGGGAGAAGAGCGAAAGGCTTTAAAAGATGCCCTCGAGCAAGTCGAGAAGGAAGAGGACGAGCATCTTTATCACACGACGGGCTGGGCCCGGGAGTTATGGATAGAGTCCTTAGGGCTTCCCGCAGTGATTCCACCGCCTGAAGAAGAGAAGGATGTTAAGACGGCAATCGGCGCGGCCCGCGCTAAGCAGGCCCGTAAAGAGATGCTGTAAAGTAACGGTGCCAGACGGAAAGAACACCGGTCTTTCGAACCGGCTAACAAAAAGGAGATAAAATATGGCTGGATACAACATATTCTACATTATCGGTGTAATTGTGGTTGTACTATTCATTCTCGGCTATTTGGGCCTGCGCTAGTGTCCTTGGAACTAGAGTCCGCAAAATGAATCAGCGAGCGCCTCACCGTCATACCCGCGAAAGTATGTCCTGAGCGGCGTCGGCGGGTATCCAGAAGTTTTCGATTTTCCTGGATTCCGGGTCGCGCTAGCTATCGCCAGCTTGCCCGGAATGACGCCACACTAGGATCATGATCGAAGCCGTGATTTTCGATATTGATGGGACGATCGTTGACTCGGTCGATCTCCATGCCAAAGCCTGGCAAAGAACGTTCGCGAAGTTCGGCAAAAACATTCCGCTCCCAGATCGGCAAGGGAGCCGATCAATTGCTGCCGGTTTATTTCACTAAACAAGAACTCGAACAGTTTGGCGAAGCAATGGAAATTTATCGCGGCGATCTATTCAAGATATTTTCTCTTAAATAACCGTATAGGAGATCCGGTCACTCCTTCAAATAAATACACCGCCCGAACGAATCGTGTTCTCTAGATGCCGCACATCACGTGAGCCGGTAACTTGACCTTAAAAGTTATGGTCCTGTAAGCACAAGACTCACACTGTCGGATTTTGAGGATCTTGTTTTTTCTGACCTGGATAGAAATTACCTATCTTATCCATCTCTGCCCTCTGGCACGTTACTTGCTGCTGCACGCCAAGTTTGATGCGTTGAACAATCGGGCGCTCGTTTAACACTTCCGCTCCACTGTCCGACAGCCGTATGAAAAAGTTCCGAGCCAATTATGCTAGTCTTGATGGGTGGAGTTCCCGCAAGTCACCATCTTTTTTCCTCCTCCCGACCGCAGTCCTGATTATTGCGTCGCTTTATTGGGCGCAAGCAGTCCTGATTCCGGTCGCGATTTCGATCCTGCTAACCTTTTTGTTGAGTCCGGTGGCCGACAGCCTCGAACGACTGGGTCTAGGACGAGTGTTTTCCGTGATACTGATCGTGATCCTAGCATTTTCCTTCCTGGCCGCGGTCGGCTGGGTTGTTACGCTTCAGCTTACAAGTGTGGCCAACGAGATCCCCACCTACAGAAAAAACATCCAACAAAAAATAGCCGACATACGTGGGGCGGGCAAGGGAGGGGCGCTGGAGAAAGTTCAAAAGACAGCTGAGGAGGTGAAGAAGGAACTAGAAAAGAAAGACGAGCCGGCAAAGGTGCAACCGAAGCCCCGAGAGGTTGTCGTTCAAGGGCAGCAGTCATCAACGTTTTGGCCCGTCCCTTTAGACATTGCGCCCATGTTCGAGAGGCTTGCTAGCGGCGGGCTCGCAATCGCACTGGTGATATTCATGCTTATTCAGCGCGAAGACCTGCGCAATCGTCTGATCCGCCTGGTCGGCTACGGCCGTCTGACGACGACGACTAGGGCGCTAGAAGAGGCCAGCCAGCGAATCAGCCGCTATCTGCTCATGCAGTCGATCATAAATGTCTTTTTTGGCGTAACAGTCGCCATCGCGCTTGGGCTGATAGGGCTTCCCTATGCCCTCCTGTGGGGCTTTCTGGCCGCTATGTTGCGGTTCATTCCCTACGTCGGACCTTGGGCAGCCGCAATCATGCCGAGCGCGCTGAGCATGATCGTTTTCGAGGGATGGCTGTGGACCGCCCTGATTGTCGCCGTCTTTCTGGTGTTAGAACTCATCAACAATATGATTCTGGAACCCTTGCTTTATGGCGAGAGCGCGGGTGTTTCGGAAGTCGGCCTGCTGGTCGCGATTGCGTTCTGGACATGGCTATGGGGACCTGTCGGACTGATCCTCGCCACGCCACTCACGGTCTGTGTCGTCGTGTTGAGCAAATATGTCCCCGAGTTGGATTTCATCAGCATTCTGATGAGCGACGAGCCGGTGATGAAATCGGACATAAGTTATTACCAGAGATTATTAGCCGGGGACCAGGACGAGGCGGCGGGAATCGTCGAAGAACATCTCAAGACCCACCCGGTAGAAAAGATCTATGATGAGGTGCTGGTGCCGGCGCTAAACTATGCTAAAAGAGACCGCAGCCTCGGCAGATTGGCTGAAAATGATCAGCAACTTATTTTCCAAGCGACGCGAGAGATTATCGAGGACCTTGACGAGTCAAAGCCTGAGAGTTCCTCGAGCCGCACGACTTTTTCCGAAGCCACAATGATCGACCAAAATTCTCCGTCCACCGCGCCCAAGGTCCTGATAGTGGGCTGTCCCGTTCGCGACGAGGCGAACGAGCTGGCCCTGCTGATGTTTTGGCAGTTACTTGATCCGGCGCGCTATGAGCTAGCGCTTCTGGCTCACCAGACTCTCACCTCCGAGGTTATCGAGCAGATTGCTGAGAAAAACCCGGCTCTAGTTTGTATCGCCTCGTTACCGCCCGGCGGACTGGCCCAGACACGTTACCTCTGCAAACGGCTGCGCAAACGGTTCCCGAATCTAAAAATCATCGTCGGCCGTTGGGGAAGCCGAAACGAAAATAATGGCAATAGCCTGCTCGCTGCGGGCGCCGACAAGGTCGGGACGACCATGATCGAGACGCGCGATCAAGTTATTCAATTGAGCCAAATCAGCTCCCCTGATGCAACGGACCATTCCCTGCAGTCGGCTGGCAGGAATCTCCGCTGAGCCAATTAAATTCCTCTAGACGTTGACGGTCGCCAAAATCGGAAGATGGTCGGAGGCGGTTCGTGCCAAACCGTTGTTGGCGATTTTGATTTGCATCAATGCCGCCCTTGGCTTCACCCAAATACGGTCTAGCGCAAACACCGGGAAAAAAGAAGGAAAGGTTCGTCGCGCCGGTGCCTTGCCTAGATGGTTGTTGAGGCTGTAGAGGGCGAATCCCCTGGGGCGCCATTCGTTTATGTCGCCAATGACAAGAGTAAGAGCATAATTCGCTTTTTGCTGG
>JAHKKJ010000201.1 GCA_020027655.1 Deltaproteobacteria bacterium
TGTTCGATGAAAGCTTCTTGCAAGGGATGGAGCTTACCATTGTCGGCCAATCCTTCGATGGTCATCACCGAGCGACCCCTCACCTCGAACGCCAATGTGGTACAAGCACTTACTGGACGCCCGTCTACCAACAACGTGCAGGCGCCGCAAACTTGAACATCACAAGAAAGCTTCGCACCGGTCAAGCCACAACGATCCCGCACAACGTCAAGCAACAGTTCGTGCGGCTCTACCGCGAGCTCTTGCAACCGCCCGTTGAGTGTAAAAGAGATGAAAATCGTTTGAGCATCAGCACGTCTTAGCATCGCTTTGGACATTAAGTCCTCCCTACCGTTGCACCGCTCAACACTGGCTCAAAGCATTCTGAAACGCGCGCTTGAGCAACACGCCAACGATATGTTCTTTATATTCCTGGGAGCCGTGGAGATCACTGATAGCTTGCGCGGCGCGCCCCGCAATCTCGCCGGCTTTCAAGATGTTCACTTTAGCCTCATCGACGCTTGTTCCCTTAATCTGCTCCTCGGCTTCGGGCACTCGTGTAGGTGCAGGGCCCGCGCAGCCGACGGCGATCTTTATGTCGTGGACGGATTTTCCGCCCCCGTTAGCCTGTAACGCAACGGCAACGCCAACGCTGGGTCTTTCCAGATAGCCGAATTTGAGGTAAGCGACACCGGATTTGGCTGCAGGCGCCGGCACCAGGATTTCCGTCAATACTTCATCCGCTTCTAAAGCCGTCTCATAGGCGTCGACAAAAAACTCCGCCGCTGGAATCTCGCGCTTCGAGCTGGATTTCTCCGCAACCATCTTGGCTCCCAAGGCCAGCAACAATATTCCCGGATCGGCATGGGGCTCAGCAAAGCAAAGATTGCCGCCGAGCGTTCCAACCTGTCGAACTCGAACATTGGCGACGTTTTGTTCCAATTGCACCAACGCCGCAAGTTTCTGCTGCAATACGGATGAGGTTTCCAGTTGATGATGCGTGCAAAGGGCGCCGATGCGTATCATTCCGCTGTCCGACGCGACCTCGTTTAGACCCTTGACGTTCTTGACGTTGATCAGCCGCTCGTAGTGAACCAAGCCCTCTTTCATCGCCAACAAAAGCTCCGTTCCTCCGGCATACACCTTGGCCGATTCTCCAAACCGGCCAAGCAGTTCGGATACATCCTTTACGGTTTCGGGCTCCTCCAGGCGGAATGGTCGCAGCATCTTAAGAATCTCCTTCCAATCGCTTCTTGACGGCCTGGGCAAATTCATCCAAGACCTGATCGGCTTTCCTTTTAATGATGCCATGCCCTAAAGCCGCCAGTTTTCCCAAAATGTCTACGCCCGCGACAAACCCGAGCACGGTCTTTTCACCCTGCTCCCGCAAATTCACGTCGAGGGATAACTTCATACGGCTGCCAATTTTGTTATCAGCCCCGGAGGCCTGCGCCTTGATGTGAGTCAATTCTTCCCGTTCAAGCACTTCAATGGTGGTTGGAAACTCCACGCGAAAAGGTCCCACCTTCTCGATCATGGTGGCGGAATAGAGCTTACCCGCTTCTATGGTTTTTGCTTCCTTGCACCCTGGAACACAGGCGATGAAGCGATCCACGTCCCAGATAAAATTCCATACTTTTTCCCTAGGGGCCAGGATCTCAACTTCTTTTTCAAACTGCAAAGATTTTCCTCCTCAGACGCAGTTATTTTCGCTATCAGAAGTCGGCGAAACTCGCAACTCACAATGACCTTTTTCCGCCGTGGCGTGAGCCGCGAAGATGAAATTGCCGTCTAATCGATCGTTACGGAGATACAGTGAATGAAAGGTCAGCAGCAAATGAAACCCAAAGTATGCAACTCTACCCGGTTCCAGTTCTCGGGCTTCTTACATCCTTCAGCTCTTTGCTTAAAAAAGCTTTCAATTTTCGCTTAACACGCTCTTCAATTTGCCGCACCCTTTCGCGGCTGATATCGTATTTTTCGCCGATCTCTCTTAGCGTCAAGGGCTCTTCATTAAGGAGGCGTTCCCTAAAAATAACCAATTCTTTATCTTTGAGCGCCCCTGCGAACTGTTCCATCTTCTCGCGCAGCAACTGTTGGTATTGGGTTTCGGCGATTTGTTCCTCCGGCGACTCCTTTTGATCCGGCAGAAAATGCAGCAAGGTCGCCTCTTCATCATCACCCATCGGCATATCAACCGATAAGTCACGGCTGGCGAGCCGCTGTTCCATTTCAACGACTTCATCTTCTTTGACATTCAGTCGCTGCGCCAGGAGTTTTGGGCCGGGAGTTAAGCCCTCCGCTTCAAGTTTTTCCTTTTCCTTTTGCAGGTTGAAGAAAAGCTTTCGCTGCGCCTGGGTCGTGCCGATCTTCACCATGCGCCAGTCATTCATGATGTGGCGGATCATATAAGCCCGGATCCACCAGACCGCGTAGGAAGGAAACCGCACACCGCGATAGGGGTCAAAGTTTTTCACGGCTTCCATCAAACCCATATTGCCTTCTTGAATTAAATCAAGCAGATTCCTAAACGCTTTCTGGTACTCGCGCGCAATCATTACAACCAGACGAAGATTCGCCGTCACCAGCTTATAAGCCGCTTCGACGTTCCCATATTCTTTGTAGTCTACCGCAAGCCGGTGCTCTTCTTCACGGCTAAGTAAGGCGAATCGGCGAATTTCGGCGAGATATCGTTGAAGGGGATCGAAAGTGACAAGCGCCTTGTCTGCGCCGCCGTCTTCTTCGCTATCGATCACTTCTTTTGGGAAATCGATCTCAGGAAAAGGAATATCGCTGAGCGGTGCTTTTTCGTCTTCGGACATAGCGACGGCCAACTCTTCACCGTCCAACAATAGAACTACAAGTTTGTCGGGAGATTTTCAAGCAGGTGCTCGAAAAACTCGCCAGCAAAAACAGTAAGTTGGGTAGGTTTCTTAGAAAAGGGAGAGCCCAGCAAAAGCTGGTTAAGATTCGTGCGGTTGCTTTTTTACTTTCCCGGCGGCTATTTCACGCAGGGCAACCACAACCTCGCGATTATCAGACTCCACTAGAGGCTTGGCCCCCTTAAAAAGCTGCCTTGCTCTCTTCGAGGCGAGCATCACAAGCTCGAAACGGCTTGGGACTTGATTCAAACAATCTTCGACGGTAATTCGCGACATCCGGATCTCCTGTAAAAGTCTTTCTTTTGATTGAACCAGATTCCGGCTATCCAGTCAACTTGCGTCTCATACGCAGTCATCTTGACAATACAAAAGCGTCACCCTATCTTCCGCTCAAATAGAAAGAATGCCACGATGCTGCACAATCTATTCAAAAAGCTCGAAGAATTGCTCCTACCGGAACGGCAGACTGACGATGGGGCGCGATACCTAGAACCGGTGGATGTGTTGCGATTAATCCACCAGCGAATTTCACAACTAGCTCAGCAAATTGAATCACATGCCGAACTCGCACCTTATCCTCAGGTGGCGGAGCGCCTCCGCCGAATTGCCGGCGAAAAACGGAATAGCGGCAACCGCCTGAAACAAATCATCGAAAAGCTTCACGGATCGATCACAGAAGGATCCCCGCGCTCCGCCACAGGCAAAAATCATTGGCAACGGCTTATTCGGGACCTGGAAGACCAGAAGGCACTGGATGACATCTTGTCTCGATATGAGTTTATTGTCACCCGGCAGGTTCCCGAAGTCGCCGACTTTCTCCGAGAGCTTAAGGCTATCCACGAGGCGCACCGGCGATCACTGACACAACTAATCGCTGTGGCTGACCCACAGGCAACTCAGACTTAACCTGCCGCGAGTCTTCCGGGCGGCAACTTATGCGAAATAGGCGACTGCGTCTTTGGAAGGGAAAATCTCGGTATCAGAATTTCAGGTGATGGGAAGAAACTGATCTTGGGACAAGTTTGTAGGTGCGCGATTAGTGTTCGAGCTGTTTCGTGGTCTTCGTTTTCGCAAACGCCATGTCCAATGCGATCCCTGTGACAATCGCCTGCCAGGCTTCGTCCTCTGAAAGGCCCTTGCCCTTGATGGAACGCCACAGGTAAATTATCTCTTCTTCCGTGACGCTTTCAAAAATATCCTGATCACGCTCTCTATCTAGTGTCGGAACTGGGTTAAATCGCATAGAAATTTACCACCATCCTAATCACGATATAACGCAGCAGTTACACGCAAATTAAATGCCAGCTTCGCAACCCTTTGAAAAAGCTTAAAATAGTACTTTTTCTCATTCAAAGAAGCCCGGTTTTTGGGCGAATATTGTCAGGATCGTCGAAGTTTTATGACAATATCTGTCGTGAAATGGCTATCAGAGCAACTTAATGAAGGATTGTTCAGTCAATCACGGCGATACCGGAAATTTCGACCATACAGTCTGGATTATAGAGGCTCCCTACTTGAACCAGTGTGATCGCAGGAAAATATTTTCCGAACACTTCGCGATAGACTCCACCCAACGCGTTCTTCTCATTAAGATAAGCTTGCAGGTCGGTGATGTAGATCGTCAGTACCGCATATTGGTTCGGACGCCCCCCCGCTGCTTCCACCGCCGTCTTTAAATTCCGTATCACCTGGGCGAACTGCGTGACGAAGTCCCCCTTGCCCACTACTTGCCCATTTTCATCAAAGGGCGCTTGACCGGCGACGTAAACAATATTTCCTCCGGTTACTTTGGCCACATGCGCGTAGCCTAGGGGACGTTCCAGTCCTTTGGGGTTCAATAACTCGAACGGCATTGAGTCAATCTCCTCTTCGTGTCGGGGTCAGTTCAGTCGAGGCCGCGCTCCAACAAGTGATGAATTGCTTCACTTCGCTTACCGCGTCGTCGGACGCCGCAACGTATGGAAGAATAATCCTGGTTGCGCCTGCTTGCTGGTAAGGTTTGATCTGTTCGACTATTTCTTCCGCCGACGTTGCCGCGACCAAGGGCAATCCCTCGAAAAGCCGATCTGTGACGAACTTCCTTGCTGCGTGAAAACCGCCCGACTTCCACGCCACCCGCATTGCCTCCACCTCCGCCGCAAAACCCATGCGGCCCAACAGGTCTCTGTAGTAGTCGGCGAGGGCGTAATAGGTCAGCGCATGACTTAACGCTTCACGAGCCGCTTCGTAGTTCTGTGCGATCGCACAACGGATTTTACAGATGACCTCTAGAGTCGAAGGGTCTTTACCAGCCTCTTCGGCGCCGCGTCTGACCTCTTCGGCAATTCGACGTATTTCAATCGGATTGGCCATGTTTATCAAAACACCATCGGTCATTCGGCCAGCCAAGCGGGTCATTTTAGGGCCGAAGGCCGCTAGAAAGATGGGGATGCTTCGCCCCGACGGACGAAAGGCCATCTTAAAGTTTTGGGCGGTAAAAAACTTGCCATCAAAATTGAGCTTGTCACCTCGCATCGCAGCGCGAACGATCTCTACATACTCCTCGACTCGGCCCAACGGATGATCGAAGTTTTGCCCATGCCACCTCGCGATGGTCGGATTGGATGAGCCGATACCCAGTAAAAAACGCCCCGAGGAAAGCTCATCAAGTCCCACCGCCTGAAGCGCCAAAGTAGCAGGGGTTCGTCCCAGGATGTGATAGACCGCCGAACCTATCTTGAGGCGGCTCGTGGCAGCGGCGATGGCCGCCAGCATGACCGTTGGGTCCTTATTATTTGCCTCGCCGCCCCAGGCGCAATCAAACCCATGTTTCTCCGCAAGCTGAGCGAGCTGCGGAATTGCGTCCATCGGCAACTGCGCGCCGGAATTGAATTCGATATCGATCTTCATGGATCTCGTGTGCCAATCTGGCGTAGACATTAAGTGTAACTGCTTGGCAAGTTGGTTTTAAGAATCGCTATTTTTTCAGTTTTTTCCACATGTCTGATGAATCGATACTTATTCTCGACCTCATCCATCGGATAAGGCGGCACTTCCGTACGCTCCGTCGTAACTTTAGCGCCGATGAAGAAGAGCTCATGACCGTTTAACGCCTCCATAGCAACCCCGGCAAACTCATCGACGGAATGCGTCCATAGCGCCTGTCGGATTCCCGCGGCGCGCGCGATTCCAACCAGATCCGTACCGGTAGCCGTCGCCGTTTGTTTGCTCCCTGAAGCCTCGTACACCTCATTGTCAAACACAATGTGAACCAGGTTTTTCGGCTCCATGCGAGCCATGGTCGGCAACGAGCACAAGTTCATCAACAACGATCCATCGCCGTCGAGAGCAATGACCTTCCGCTGCGGCAAGCCCAACGCCATCCCGAGCGCGATGGAGGAGCAAAGTCCTAAAGTTCGCACCCGAAAATTACCGTCGCTGGGACGTAGCGCATTCCACTCCAACGTCACAGCTCCCGCCGAAGTTACAACGAGAGCATCTGAAGCCGCCTTAGCAATCTTTCCTAAACAGTCAAATCTCTTCATCTGCAATCCGGTGAGTTAACTACGTTCATCGGCACCAGCGCTCTACTGTGACTTGATCGAGGCTCGACGTCCAAGACTTTCTTTCGTCAGTAACAGCGCCACAGGGCGCTTGGAATCTTCAGTCAAAATCTGCGCTCGCTTAATCAGCTCGGGAGCATCATCGGGTTCGCGCATAACATAGTGCCGAATGCCCAAAGCCTGGAGCACGGGCTCAGTCATACTGCCGGAAGTACTGAACGTGCGATCACCGATGTCACCTGCATAGTAAATGAGAAGCAATAATGGGATGTGATACTGCAACAGGGTCGTTA
>JAHKKJ010000202.1 GCA_020027655.1 Deltaproteobacteria bacterium
CGTCGCGGTCTTTTTTGGAGCGCTGATCTATCTGGGATTGGTTGAGCACGGGTTTCCCCAGTCGCTATTTTACCAAGGCAAGACCATTACCGTTGTTCAGATCGTTGGTGCCGGCGGAACCGGCGACATGCGGCGCAGAGCTCTTTTTCCTTTTTTGCAAAAATACATTCCAGGCAACCCGACCATTGTTTCCGATTACATGCCCGGCGGCGGCGGGCGAAAGGCGGCAAATTATGTTTACCGTAGCGCTCGTCCTGACGGCTTGACCATCGGCGGCATGTCGGCCTCTCTGGTGACCAACGCGGTTCTGGATACTGGCGGCGTTCAATACGACCTCGACAAATTTATTTATCTCGGCTCCCCGGTCAGTGTCTTTCACTATATTTTCCTCACCCGCAGCGAAGCGGGTTTGAGCAGTCTGGACAAGCTCCGCTCCACACCGGGAGTGCGCATCGGCGCCCAGGAAGTCGGCCATGACGTTTATATTAGCGCGCGGGTGTTCGCCTATCTCATGGGCTTGAAGGAGCCGAGATTCGTTCTCGGTTACGGCGGACCCGAGATGGATGTCGCGCTCATGCGCGGTGAGATCGACGCTCGGGCCGCCTCGTCGGAAACCTTGACCGTGCGCAACGCCGAATGGATCGAAAAGAAACTTGTAGATATGCACGCGATCGTCGAAGTTCCGAAGGGAAACAAACCTGCGGCATTCGCGCGCCTGCCCGAGTTGGAAACTTTCGCCACGTCGGACAGGGAGCGCAAACTCGTCACGATGTACCGCACCTTTCGCCTGATCGGCACACCCTACATCTTGCCGCCGGGAACTCCCCAGGCGCAGGTACAGATTCTTCGCGAGGCGATGAGGAAAGCCTACCAGGATCCCGAATTCCACAAAGAATTCAAAAGGCTCTCAGGTTTTGAAGCATCGCCGATCACGCCGGAAGAGATGGAGAAAGCGATTCGAGAGCTACCGCGTGACAAAGAGATCGTCGAGCTATTCAAAAAGCTCTCGGGCCCGGATCCATTACCGGCCCGCTAATACGCGGCAACCCATCGCCCCCACTGGCCAGAGGATTTAACCGGCTTCACTACCCCGTGCTGGTAGCGCTCGTACTTAAGGATTCCACTTCGGTGGAACGAGCTAACTTATCTTCAGCAGCCGCTTGATGTTGCCGGACATGATCAGGCGGAGATCTTCGATCTTGAGCTTCAAGTGACGCTGCGCGTGCTTGACGATTTTCTCGATCTCCCAGTCCATCGGATTGAACGGAGTATCCGAGCCGTAGAGGACTCGATCGGGTCCGGCCCACGAAATAGACTCGCAGAAGAACGGCAACCATCCCACGCCCGAGCTGTCCATGTGAACGTTTTCACATTTCTTGGCGATCTCGACGACGTCTCTCACGCCCTCAACCAATCCCGAATGGCCCATAATGATGGGCAGCTTGGGAAAATCTTTCGCTACTTCGCCGATCCGTTTCGGACTGGCGTCTTCTCCTAAGCCGCAGTGAAAAAGAACGGGAAGGCCGTGCTGCTGCGCCGCCTCCATAAGCGGGTAGACTTTCTCTTTGTCGTTGGCCGGACAATGTTCGATGAGCGGATGAATCTTGATCCCCTTGAGTCCGAGCTTGACCCCTTCCTCCAGAACCTGGAGCGTGTCCTTTGGCCCGTTGCCGGGGCTCAGCCTCATGAAACCATGAATACGCGTGGGCTGCTGTTTCATCGCATTAGCAATATACTGATTGGTCTCGCGATAATCCGACGGCTCGCCGATACCGATGGCAAACGTGACGACGCCGTCTACTCCAGCGTCGTCCATGGACTGCAGCATGTCCTCCGCCATGAATTTCATGATGGGGGGAATCTGGTGAATGGCAAGCTTCTTGCGCGCGCCCATGTGCGAGTGCGCATCGATGATCTCAATCTGTTCCCCTTCGACATTAATCATGGTTCCCTCCTCAAGCTGTTTTTATCTCCACTGAGACACACTACAAAATTTACCTGGTTTCTGGAACCACTATAGCGAAAAAAATCCTGCAATCATCTCCAGCCCAATTCCTTCAACGCTTGTCTCAAGTAGCTCGTATCGACGTACTTTTCCGGACTGGGGAGCGGTCCCTTCATTCCCGTCTGCTCTGCGTATATATCCACCACCGTTTTTATTCCATCCATTTCAATCTCCAGCTCCGGCGGCCACGCCTGGTAGGTAAGGTAGTAATCGAGTCCCCTCTCGGCGAGGCTGGGTGTGAGTTGAAATTCTTTGGCTAAGTATTCAACGGCAGCCTTCTTGTCCTGCTCGAACCATTTCTTCGCCTGGAGAACGGCCTTCAAAAAACGAACGACTTGAGGCCGGTTTTTCTCCGCCCAACTGCGCCTTACCGAATAGGCCGAAAGCAGATAGGTGGGGAAAATATCCGCGATGCGCCCGATCACATTGAATCCTGCTTCTTGCGCCTGAAAAGCGTTGGGAACGGCTTGCATCGCCGCAGCAATCTGGCCGGCGCTCAGGGCCGCGAAAGACGAAGCGGTTCCGCCGACGTTGAGGAGCTTATAATCGCGAGGATACTCAAGGCCTTTAGTCTTGAGCGCCCGTCTAAGAACAAATGCCGTCCCTGAAGTCAGAGTCGAAGCGCCGACGGTTGCGCCGCGCAGGTCTTCGTAGGTCTTATAATTTTTCCCGCCGATAAGCATGTGGGTGATCTTGCTGCTGGCGGCAATCATGGCCAGGTCCATCCCCTGTTCCACGGCGGCGATGGGACCGTCGTTCGCAACAAGGCCGACGGAGATCGATCCAGCGATCATCGCTTGCACGGCTGGGGCGGTGCCACGCATCAGCACAACTTCCACGTCCAGGCCCTCGCGCTCAAAATATTTCATTCGCCAGGGCGCCCAGAGATGACCGTAGCCGAGGACCTTGGAAGAAACCCCCACAGGAAACTTGATTCTCTCCTGAGTTAGTCCGGAGGCTGGAAGCAAAAACACGAGCAGAAGCACCGATAATGTTCGCTGCATAGCGACCTCCTCCTTCCCCTAACGCCTCACGCCCTTTGCGTGAGGCGTCCGAGGCGGCTGCTGTTGCCTTTTAGCACGCGCCAAGAATGTTGGGAAGCGTGAGAATCTTGTAGACCGAGGAGTGAGCATCGGAGCGAGCGGGGACGGAAGTTCAAAGAGACAGGCAGTCTCGTCCACATTGAACCTTGAACGTTGAACCTTGAACTCCTAACGGAGGCCCATTGCCCGCGACCGGAGAGGCTTGCTCCTCGGTCACTCCGTGAATAAATGCTGGATAGCACCTTTCGGTCATCGCGAATCCAGCTGGCGTGCCAATTTCAAAAGCTTGGGTTTGATGGTTTCTCCCAACACCATCTGAGGCTCAGACGCGATGTGGCCTTCTTTCTTTTCCCATTCCGCGATCACAGGCTTCGCAAACTCAAACGCGTCGACGAAGGAATGGGTTTTGCGCAAAGCCTCATCGAAATAGGCTTTGCCAAAATAGGTCCATTCGGCCTCGTTGCTGCAACCGAAAGAGTTCTTGTCAACCGCCGAGGCTGCAATCACCAGCGTATTTTCATTCTTGAGTGGATTGACAAACCCACCGGAATAGCAGGCTGATACGATGATCACGCGATGCTTGATTCCCGATTCGTCCAGCAACTCCCGCAGCTTTGCAGGCTCCAGTTCCTGAAGTTGCAGTGGCCACAGATCGAGGGCGAAGCGGTGCGTTTGCGATCCGTGGGAAGTAAGAAACAAAAAAAGCAGATCTTCATCCTTGTCCATGACCTCCGCCACGCGCATTAGCGATGCGCGTAGGCTGGTCACGCTCGCGACGGGTGAACTGGCGAGAGTCTTTCGATTGTTCACCAAACGGATGGTTTTACCGCCTGTGTCGAAGCGTTCCTGAAATAGGCGACTCACGGCATTGATCTCCTTCATGAAGACATCCTGATCGGCGTAACCACCGATGCCGATGAAGTAAATGTCGATGACCCCGCGACGACCGGGCTTCACGGCGGCAAGTTCACGTTCGAGGACCTTGGGCTGTTCGTAGAACGCGTCCTCGTTAAGTCTCCTGTGGGCATAGGACGAGCCTGCTTCCTTGTCCTTCTTCACCTGTTGCCACAAACCGTGCTCACGATAAACGTGCGTGAAGGGCACGACAATCAATATTGCGCAGAGCCCGTAAGCCAACACCCGACGCGGGATCGAAACCGATAGTAGATCCGCCGCCGTCTTTGCAGAGGCCATCGCGAGCCACACGGTAGGCGGGAGGTAGCCGCCGTAACTGACTATCTTGAGCAGCCGCTCGATATGAGGCGTGTACGCCGTTAGATATATTACACAGACCGCCACATCGATTGCCGCCGCGATCATCAGAAACGTTTGCAACAGCAACAGCGTCTGTTCGCCCTTACCGAGTAAATACGCCAGCGCAATGGACGCGAACATTATGATGGGCAGGTGGACCAACGCCAAGGGAACGGTGGCCCAGGCAACCTCTCCGTTTCCTCTTATCGACTGGATCTCATAGACAATGAACCAGCTGATGAGACCAAAGGCAGCAACCTGCCACCAGGCTACCGGAATGCGATCTTCCGGAACCGTGCGGAACGCGGCCAGCTTGAACGCGTTGACTAAGTTCGCCCTAAATGCTGCCACACTTAGGCCACTTCCTGGAGACGGGCCACTATCAATCGTTCCGATTTGCCATTCTTCTGTTGTCAAAGCTGCCGTTCCTCCCGTGAGCAAAGCTGGGGCTAACCCCAGCTTTGGCCTATTTTATCATGGCTTCTCTAAGCTGACACCGTGGCCGTCCCTTAGGCACTTACGTTTTTTTTAATTGTTTAACAGAACCACTTCAACAAAGTTTATCGCGTCCCTTCGACTTTGGGTGGTGAGCCGTCGAACCACCGGACGCCAAGAGCGCAAACTGACGAGCCTCGGTCCGTCACTTGGCGTACTTTGCGCTTTTTTCTTGGGGTCTCTCCCTTTATGTTTGAGAGAATGCTATTTTTAGGTTGATTCGACCACCGGGAGGCCAATCATGAACACATTCTATTTTTTGCGCGCTTCGTTTTTAGCGCTCTGTTTATCTGTGATTCCGACCAGTGCTTTCACGCAAGCGCAGCCCGCGCAGGAGTACAAGCCGGAAGTCGGCCAGGAAGGCAAAGACGTCGTGTGGGTGCCGACCCCGCAAGCGCTGGTGGACAAAATGCTGGATCTAGCCAAGGTGACGCCGAAAGATTACGTCATCGACCTCGGCTCCGGCGATGGCCGGACGGTGATCACCGCGGCCAAGCGCGGCGCCAAGGCGCACGGCATCGAGTACAACCCGGAGATGGTGGAGCTGTCGAAGCGCAATGCCGCAAAAGAAGGCGTCAGCGACAAAGCTACGTTCGCCAAGGCCGACCTGTTCGAAAGCGACTTCTCGCAGGCCCAGGTAATTACCATGTTCCTCCTATCGAGCATCAACATGAAACTGCGCCCGAAGATCCTCGATCTCAAACCCGGCACCCGTATTGTTTCGAATACCTTCGACATGGGCGAATGGAAACCTGACGAGACTGCGAAGGTCAGTGGTTGCGAAAGTTGGTGCACGGCCCATCTGTGGATCGTGCCGGCGAAAGTGGGCGGCACATGGAAGTTGCCGCAAGGAGAGCTTAGCCTCAAACAGACTTTCCAAATGATTACCGGCACCCTCAGAAACGGCAACGTTACTACGCCGATCTCAGGCAAGCTGAACGGCGATGAGATCAGTTTCACAGCCGGCGGCGCCCAATACACCGGCCGGGTGAACGGTAACACCATCGATGGGACCGTCAAAGGCAGAAGTAGCAGCAAGTGGACCGCAACCCGCGGCGGCTAACCGAGGCGCAGCCGCAACCTAATCTGATTGTATCGATCCAGAATAGAACTCACCGCGGAGGCGCTGAGGGCGCAGAGTAAAGAGTTCTTGATTAAGAAATATTCCGCGCTATGAACTCTGCGTCACTGCGGTCGAGTAAGGCTGGCTGCTGCAGCGAGAAAGTAGTCGGGACGTCCCGTCAATACCGCCACCGCTTTCACCGGCAAGTCGCTGGCAGCTCCTCTGATCACGGAGGTCGTCGGCGTGCCGTAGTCGATCCCGCGGGTAAGCAGGGCATTCATGATGACGTTCGTTCTCATAATGATCATCAAAACGCTGAGTCCCTCTTCGCGAAAAAACCCCTTCCGCCGGGCGAACTCAATAGGAAAGGCGCTGATGCTTGTCGACGTGTGGCCGATCTTTACTTCCTGCAGAGCGCTCGACTCCGCAGATAGACTCGGAATCGGCGAGCACAACAGGATCACCGCCGCCAGGATAATTGTTGCCCTCAATTGCATCCGCATTCCGGAACTGGCTAGTGCAGTCTCCTGTTAGAACGAAGCTTTGAGCAGAGTTCATCCTCTCTCCCCTCGGAGACTGTGTCGTAAAGGCTCGAAACCTCACACGTGTCATTCTGAACGAAGTGAAGAATCTCGACTTATCAATAGGTTCCAAACAACGAGATCCTTCGGCTGCGCCTCAGGATGACATTGCGACACAGTCTCTCGCGCGGGAGAGACTTAGAGTGAGGGGCAGCGCTACGACTTATCGGCACCCTCACCTCTGTCCTCTCCCCCTCAAGGGACCCTCAAGGGAGAGGAAGTTAGCAACCTCACGGCTGATAACATATGTAAC
>JAHKKJ010000790.1 GCA_020027655.1 Deltaproteobacteria bacterium
CGTAGATCGCGCGATGGAGATTCTGGCCAAAAAAGGATTGCCAGCGCGGAAGCAGGAGCAAAAAACCCGATGATGTGGTTTCGATCGTCATTTTCGCGAGGAGACTGTGTCGCAATTGATGAAAATGCCGCGTCCGTCATTCTGAACGAAGTGAAGAATCTCATGCATTCAATGCATGACAGAACACAGATTCTTCGGCTAACGCCTCAGAATGACATTACGACACAGTCTCGGGAAGGGAATCCAGAACCCCCACTAAATCTCTCCCTTGTTAAGGGGGAGACAAAGAGGGGGTCTCTCCTTGCGCTTTTTTTTGCGCTGAGTTTCTTTTGGGCCTGGCCGTTGTCGGCCCATGACGAACGGCCGGTGGCGCTCCGAGGCGTGGAGCTGGAACAGAAACTGGGAAGCCAGATGCCGCTGGACCTGGAGTTTCGCGATGCGGCGGGTAAGACGATCAAGCTTGGTGAATATTTTGGCCGCCGGGCGGTGATTCTATCCCTCGTCTATTATAGCTGCGAGGACCTTTGCCCATTGGTGCTCGAGGGTCTGGTCCGAAGCCTGCGCCCGCTGACTTTCAATATCGGCGATCAATTCGATGTGGTTACGTTGAGCTTCGATGCTCGCGACACGGCCGCCTTGGCAGCGGCAAAAAAGAGCGATGCTCTGAAACAGTACGCGCGGCCGGGGGCGGCAGAGGGCTGGCATTTTCTCACGGGAGACGAAACCTCGATCCGGCGCCTAACCGAAGCCGTGGGCTTTCGCTATAACTACGAGAGCGACAAAGACCGTTTTGGCCACGCCAGTGGTATTATTCTGCTCACGCCGGAAGGTAAGGTTGCGCGCTATTTCTACGGCATTGAGTTTGCGCCGCGGGATTTGCGTCTGGGCTTGATCGAAGCTTCTGCCAACAAGATCGGCTCGCCCATCGATCAGCTTTTGCTCTTTTGCTATCACTACGACCCCGCCACGGGAAAGTACAGCCTGCTGATCACGAACCTGATCCGCCTCGGCGCGGCGGCTACTGTGCTCGCACTCGCCACTTTCATTGCTGTGATGCTCCGGCGGGATCGAAATCGCGGGTTGCAGCCCAGGGAGAGCCTCTGAAACCATGGACCTTGGTTTTCCGCTATTTCCCGAGCAAGCATCCACGATGGCGTCACGGGTGGACGCGCTGTTCTTTTTTCTCGTGGCGGTATCGGTCTTTTTCGTTGGGCTGATTTTTTTGGCCATTCTCGTCTTCGCGGTCAAATATCGCCGTCGCGCCGAGGATGAGCGGCCCGAACCCATCGAGGGAAAGCTCTGGCTCGAGGTCGCGTGGTCGGTGATCCCGTTCGGTTTGACCATGGTGATGTTTGTTTGGGGCGCGATCATTTTTTTTGACATTTATAATCCGCCGGACGATGCCCTGGAGATCAGCATCGTCGGCAGGCAGTGGATGTGGAAGGCGCAGCATCCGACGGGGCAGAGCGAAATAAACGAGCTGCATGTGCCGGTGGGGCAGCCGGTCAAGTTGATGATGACGTCGGAGGATGTGATCCATGATTTTTATCTGCCGGCGTTTCGCATCAAGCAAGACGTGCTTCCCGGGCGTTATACGAGTGTGTGGTTCGAGGCTTCGAAGGCGGGCGTGTATCAACTATTTTGCGCCGAATATTGCGGCACGCAGCATTCGGGGATGATCGGGCGGGTGGTGGCGCTGGAACCGGCCCAGTTTGAAAAATGGCTCAGCGGCGGGGCGACCGGCATGTCCATGGTCGATCAAGGCGCGAGTCTTTTCAAAAGATTCGGTTGTGAAACCTGTCATCGCGCCGGCGGCACAAGCCGAGGTCCCGCTCTCGCGGGCCTCTTTGGGAAACCCGTGAAGCTCCAAGGGGGGAGCACGGTGACCGCAGACGAGGATTACATCCGTGAGTCCATCCTCGACCCGCGGGCCAAAATCGTCGACGGTTACCAGCCGATCATGCCGACTTTCAAGGGCCTGGTGAGCGAAGAGGGACTGCTCCAGCTGATTGCCTACATCAAATCCTTGGACGGGGCAGAAAGGAAAGCAGCGCAAAGATGAACGTCTCTGCAATCGAGCGGCGCGAGCATTATCTGAACGTCAACTACGGCATTCGATCGTGGCTTTTTACCACGGATCACAAACGCATCGCCTGGCTCTATCTCCTATCCGTGACTGTGTTTTTTTTCATCGGCGGTTTGTTCGCCACTGTAATGCGCATCGAGCTAATGACACCCCAGGGCGACTTGGTTCAGGCGGAGACCTATAACAAATTATTTACCATGCACGGCGTGACGATGGTCTTTTTCTTCCTGATCCCGTCTATTCCGGCGGTGTTGGGCAATTTTTTAGTGCCGATGATGATCGGCGCTCGGGATCTGGCTTTTCCCCGGCTCAATCTGGCGAGCTGGTATATTTTTATTCTTGGCGGAGCGTTCACTCTCATGGCGGCGGCCGCCGGCGGCGTGGACACGGGATGGACTTTCTACACGCCTTACAGCAGCATTTATTCCAATACTCACGTGGTGCTCACGGTGGTCGGGGTCTTTATCACCGGCTTCTCGTCGATTCTCACCGGGCTCAACTTCATTGTCACGATCCACAAAATGCGCGCCCCCGGCATGACCTGGTTTCGCCTGCCGCTTTTCATCTGGGCTCATTACGCGACCAGCATTATTTTCATTTTGGGTACGCCGGTCATCGCCATCACCCTGGTGCTGGTGG
>JAHKKJ010000014.1 GCA_020027655.1 Deltaproteobacteria bacterium
ATCGGCACGGATCGGACTACGCCTGGCACGAGGTGCGGCGCCGGAACGATATCCAGGTCGCATACTGTTTCATCGTGAACGATCCAGCGCCGAGAGCGCCGCCTTCGTGAACACCGCAATGATCAGGAACCTCGATTTTAACGATCAATATCCGGGCGGTCATCCGAGCGACTGTCTAGGAGCGTTTCTCGCCATCGCCGAGTCCGCAAGAACCGACGGTCGTCGGTTGCTCGCCGCAACGGTGATCGCCTACGAGCTTTTCGTCCGGATCAGCGATGCTACGGGATTGCGATATAAAGGTTGGGATCAAGGTTTCGCCATTGGAATCTGTACCGTGGCCGGCATCGGGCACCTGCTTGGGCTATCGCCGCAACAGATTGCCCAAGCCGTCGCCATTATCACGGTGGCGAATATTCCCATGCGCAACACTCGCGCCGGTGAGCTTTCCCTCTGGAAAGGCGCCGCGACTTCGTTTGCGACCCGCAATGGCGTCTTCGCCGCGCTACTCGCCAGCGAAGGGATGACCGGGCCGGACCGTCCCTTCGAGGGGAAACACGGTTTGTGGGATCTCATCACCGGGCCATTCGAATTCGAGCCGCTGCCGACGGCGGGAGGGCCTTACCGTTCTCCCAATGTGCAACTCAAAGCTTGGCCGGTGGAGTACAACGCGCAGCTGCCCGTGTGGGCCGCTCGGGAGCTGGGTTCCAAAGTGGATTGGCGCGAGATCACCGACATTGAGATCGGCACTTACACTTTCGCCTATACGGAAATCGGCAACGAGCCGGAAAAATGGGACCCGAAGACCCGCGAGACCGCCGATCACAGCATGCCCTACATTTTTGCCAAAGTGTTGGTGGACGGCGCGATTTCCGTCGCGGCCTTTGACGAATCCGCCTATCGCGATCCTTCGATTCGCCCCTTGATGAACAAAATTCACATCCACATCGACGATGAGGTCAACTCGATCTACCCCAACGTCGTTGCCATGAAAGTGAAGGCCACGACCAAGGACGGACGCGCTATTTCAATCTTTCCCCGCGATCCCCTGGGACACACCAACAATCCGATGAAGGACCAAGATGTGCGCGACAAATTCACCCGCACGGTGGAGCCGGTATACGGCAAGGAAAAGACCGCGCGAGTGCTGGACCGTTGGTGGAGTATCAAAGATGCAACGAGCGCTGAAATGATTGAGGCGCTGGCGCTGCTTGATGTGAAGCGATAGGGCCTTGAACGTTGAACCTTAAACTTTGAACGGTGAACTTTGATTTTTCAATACGCGCTGAGAGCTCTCATAAAACTCGCTTTGCGAGCGCCAATAAGGTAGCGAGACTAAGATTTTGTGCCCGGCGGTTCACATTTGATGCTCGCCCCCGCTTCGGGAAAAACCAGGGTCGTGCACCGAAGGGTCTGCCCCTCCGGAGTCGTAACGGTGGAAAGCAAGCCGCCGAAGTCGCTGACAATATACCGACCAACCTTCGTACTGGGAGGGTTTGGACCGGCGGGAATAATCATCGATGCAAATGAATCGATGGCCATATTGATGAGACCAATAGTGGCGACCGTTTCGAGTTGCTGGGGCTGCTGCTGCGCGCGCAACTCGGCATTGGCCGCCTGGCCCTTGACGATCTCTTTCAAAGCATCCACGTCATTATTCATAACCGCTAGTTCGTCTTTCATTTCCTTGACACGGTCGGGCTTCACCGATGAGTGGCGTAAGGTAATCAGAAACTCCCTGCGTCTCACGTCCAGATCCACCATGCGATTGAATTCCCGCGAGCCACCGAAGCTAACCAAATAGGTCTTCTTCAGAGAGTCCCCGGCTCGCTGCCGGTCGGACCAACGTTCCGGCCGGCCTTCGAGCTTCTCCATCTCGTCTTGATAACCGTTTAGACCCACAAAAAATGTCGCTCCGGGGCTCGTGTTTGCCGTAGAGCAGCCAAAAAGAACCAGAAACGACAAATATAAGGACTGTTTGAGTTTCAGCATTCGGCTATGATACCACATCGCCAAAATTCCTGCTCGGAAGCGCCGTCGTTGCACAAGTTCCGCCAGGTGGCCGAGGTAGCCGATGTCGTTCCAAATCAGCGAGCCTGCGACTTCAGCTTCGTCAGCCAGGTCGAACCGCAGTTGAACCACCCCGCAGCAAGCTGCGGGGTATCGATAGACCAGTATGACGTGACCCGAATTCGTCACCCCCGAATGCTTCAATCGGGGGTCCAGTCCGAGTTTCGCCTGGATTCCCGCTAGAAACATGCGGGAATGACGGACTCTGATGGACCTAACAAGCGCCTTTACGCAGCAAGCTGCGGGGAATCAAACCCGCAGAGATTGAAATTCAGGCGGGAAGCCGCGATGTTGCTAACAATATTCAGGGTTGAGCACAGCCGACGGAATTATTGTTTTCCCAAAAGGTTTTTCATCCTCTCGATCAGCCCGCGATCAGAGGTAATAACTTCTTTAGCGAGAACCTCGAGATCCTCGCCGGCCGTCGGATCCACCTCCAGTTTTTTCTTCTTGATGTCGGCCACAAGGTCGGGATCGCTGAGAGTTTTCGCGAAGGCTTCGCGCAGCATTTTGACTCTCTCAGCGGGAACGCCCGGTGTCACGACGATGGGACGCCCGAAATCGCCGGAGGCCAACACCAGCGCAGCCAGCCGCCGCGTGGAGTCCGGGGTTTTATATTCCTCCATCAGCTCGTGTACGGTCGGCACCTCAGATAACCTTGCGTCGCGCTTCTTGCCGGTTTGGGTCAGCACCCGAACAAAGCCGTTTTTTCTCCAGGTATGGAAAGGTTCGCGGGCAAAGAAGGTCGTGACGGTAAAAGCGCGGCAGTGCACCTCGCCCCGCTCCACCGCCAAATCGATTTCCTGTCCCCCTTGATAGCCGGTCACGACATTGAACTTCGTGCCGATCGCCTCGTTCAAAAGCCTGATCATGTAATATGAAGGCGAGCCGCTTCCCGTGGAGCCGCACTTGGGCGGGTCCGAGGCCCTCGTTACGTCATGGATAGTTTTATAGGGACTGTCCGCACGCATGTAGAGCAGATTATTCGACCTCTCGAAGCTTCCCAGCCAAATAAACTTCGTCCAATCAAACTGAACTTCTTTTCTGCCCACCAGCTGATCGAAATAAAGCGAAGGCAGGGTTGATCCGAAGGTCAAACCGTCGGGCTTGGCAACGTTGTAAACATAGTTGGCGGCGATCATGGTCGATGCACCGGGCATGTTTTGGACGATAAAAGTCGGATTTCCCGGAATGTATTTTCCCATGTGGTCGGCCAGGATCCGCGCATAGAGATCATAGGCATCGCCCGCTGGCAGTCCCACTACAATCTTTACGGTCTTACCAGCGTAGAATGGGACTTGAGCTTGGAGATTCGACGCCCATAGCAGGACCATCGCGAAACCAACAATTTTTTTCATAGGATCATTTCCTCCCTGTCACCTCCGCCGGTGGCCTCAAGGCTGATTACTTTCCGATTCCAAAGATCTCATTATAGAGCTTGGTGAACTCTTTGAAGTTGGGCCCTACGATCTCGGGCTTTACTACGAGATACTTATCCACCCGGAGTTGAGGGAAACGCTCCTTTAATCCTGTCCGCGTTGGCGTTCGGCCGAACTTCTCGGCAAAAAACTTCATGCCGCCATCGGCCGAGAGCGCCCAGTCGATGAAAAGCGCCGCCGCATGAGGGTGAGGAGAATTTTTAGTCAGTAGAAGATAAGCAGGGTTGGACAATACAGGATCGAAGAGAGCTGTTTCCACCGGCGCTCCGTCGTCCTTTAACTGCAGCGGCCGGTAGCCATAGAGCCAGGGCGCCATCTGAATCTCCCCCGCGCCGACGAGATTGGCTTGTTGTGTATGTCCCGAAACCATCCTGGGTTCGAGCTTGGCGAGATTGCGAAAATAGTTTAAGGCCTTGTCCTTACCCCAGTGAAGTAAGAGAGCGCCGAACAGATCCTGGTCCGCCGGATCGAGAGAAAATCTCCCTTTCCACTTTGGATGGGCGAGTTCCTCGTAGTTCCTGGGTGCCTCCGCAGGTTTGATATGCTGGGTGTTGAAACCGAGGGCGACAACGAAATGATAGTGGGCAGTCCAATATCCCTTCTCGTCCATGAAGTCTTTGGGAATTCCTTCTCGGCTGGGCGAGAGATAAGGATCAATGAGTCCCATCTGCAACAGCGTGTGCGCCTCGCCGGCGGAGATATCGATGACATCGGCGAGGGTCTGTCCGGCGCGTGCTTCGGTCGCGAACTTGTTGAAAACCCCTGTCGCATTGGCCCGGTAGTGCTCCGCCTTAATGAACGGATATCTCTTTTGAAACTCCTCAAGCAGAGGGGTCAGCTGGTCGACGGCGGTAAAGCTGTAAACCACCACCCGGCCCTCTTTTTTGGCCCCTTCACTGAGCCTCTGCTCCCGTTCTTTGCCCTTGAGTCCCTCGTATTGCTTAAGGCCCGCAGCCGCGCCTTGAGCAACACTGAGAGACGGAAATACCAAGGCAATGACCGAAGAAAGGAGAAGTGAAAAGAACAAATTTTTTCTTCTCATGTACCCTCCATTTAATATCCTTGACAACCGAGCCAGTATAGTAGGAAAAATATCTGGTCGAATAATACTGTCGGTAGACGACGCAACTCGCCTTCTACGAGCCGATGAAAAATCACAGAACGTTACGCACGTCAAGGAGTTTTTTATGGCGAAACCAGAGGTAAAAGAAGTTGCTGCGGGGAACTCTCCGACCCAGACCCTGGCCGGGTACATATCCGGACTTACTTATAGAAGCATTCCCCACGAGGTGGTCTCCCACATTAAGCTCTGCATTATCGACTCTCTGGGTTGCGCTCTCTTTGGTTCTACCTTGCCCTGGGGAAAGATCATCACGTCCTTTGTCAAGGAGATGGGAAAAGGAAAGGGAGCTCTTCTTTGGGGCGATGGCGCAGAGGTCCCCAGCGCCAACGCTCCTCTGGCCAACGGTACGCTGATTCATAGTTTTGAAATGGATGACCTCCACCGCGTTGGCGTCATTCATCCCGGCGCGGAAGCCATACCAGCCGCAGACGCGCTGGTCCGACGAGCGGGCAAGGTCGACGGCAAGCGGTTTTTAACCGCCGTCATCGCCGGCTACGAAGTCGGCTGCCGTGTCGGGATGACGGGCGGGGCTTCCCAGCTGCGCCGAGGATTTCATCCCAGCGCCACATCCGGAACTTTCGCCGCCGGAGCCGCCGCCGCCAAGATGCTTCAGTTAGATCCGGTCAAGACTCTCCATGCATTGGGTATCGCCGGTACCCAGGCCGCAGGTCTCATGGCTGCCCAACATGCCTCGATGGTAAAGCGGATGCATCCCGGCCGCTCCGCTCAAGCAGGCGTTTATGGCGCGTTGCTCGCAAACAAGGGCTTTACCGGGATTGAAGATGTCCTGGAGGCTTCTTACGGAGGCTTTTGCTCCACCTTTTGCGACAACCCCAATCTGTCGCATCTGACCCGGAATCTGGGCGAGCAGTTTGAGACTCTCAACGTCGGCTGCAAACCTTATCCTTGTTGCGGCAGCAATCACACCTCAATCGATGCCCTCAAGAAAATTCTCCGCGATCACCCGGAGGTCTGCGCCGAGAACGTCGACAAGATTCGCATTCGCACCACCCGCGCTACCAAGCTCCATGTCGGTTGGCCCTATGAGCCCAAGAGCATGACCACGGCCCAGATGAATCTGCCTTTCTGTGTCGCCGCTCTATTGCACGACCGCGACTTTTTCGTCGACCAGGTCACGGAGAAGTCCATTCGCAGCGAAGCGGTTCTGCAAACCACCAGGACAATAGAAGTTCTGGAAGACCCCGAGTTTGAGGCGCTGGGAGACGAAGGGCGCCACGGTGTCAACCTGGAGGTTCAACTGCAAGATGGCAAGAGCTATAGCGAGAAGATTCTTCACGCCAAGGGCAGCGACAAACATCCCATGACGCGTAACGAGGTGCTGCAAAAATTCCGCCTCCTCGCCTCTCGCGTCCTTTCCCGCTCTCGCGTTGAGCAGTTGGAAGACACTTTACTCAACCTCGAGAAGCTCAGTGATGCAAGAAAAATTGGCAAGCTACTTACCGTCTGATCGATGAATACAACGAGAAGTCCTAACGGCAAGGCCGCGCCCTCGTTTTGGGTCACCCATGAGGAAGAAATTTCTCTAGCTTGAGATCAGCTTGACTCCCACTGCCGCCTGGAGGAGAATCCGGCTCAAGCCTGAACGACCCCGCGATTCCAAAAATCACAAAGGAGAACATCATGATCACAGCAAACGATCTTAAAGGCATTATGGCGATGATGCCGGCGTTTACGACCAAGGACGGCGACCGGCCGGATGCGGAAGATACCGTTAATACCGCTGAGTTAACGCGCGCGGTGGATCAAATCATCCGCGACGGCGGCGCGAATGTCATCACGACCACCGGCAGCTTTGGCGAATTTCACACGTTACTCTGGGAAGAGCATAAGAAGTTGATCGAGGCCACGATTGCGGCCGTGAAGAAGCGAGTGCCGGTGTTCATTGGCTGCACGAACTTGAATCCTCGCGAGGCTATGCGCCAGGCACGATTCGCCCAAGAGGCAGGCGCGGACGGCTTGCTGCTCGGCGTGCCTTTTTACTATCAAGCGACGGTGGACAACGCCGTGCAGTTTTATCACGACATCGCCGATGCCTTTCCCAAGCTAGGTGTCATGATCTACCACAACCCAACCCATCACCGGGTCACCATTCCCGTCGGGGCATTCAAGAAGATAACTCAGAAAACTAATATCGTGGGCATGAAGGACAGTCACCGCACTCCCCTTCAGTTCATCGAACTCATGAACACGGTGAAAGGCAAAATCAGCGTCTTTGTCAATCAGACCCAAGCGTATCCTTACGTCATGCTCGGCGCCGCAGGATGCTGGTCGTTCAACGTCTGGATGGGTCCGTCGCCTGTGATGCGTTTACGCGATGCGTGCCAAGCACAGGATTGGGAAGCCGCAAAGCAGATCTGTCTGGACTTGGACGGCGTCGGCAAGGTCGGTCCCAACATCGGCAACCTCTCCTGGCGCGAAAACGTTTTCAAACTCTCCGTCAATGAAGCTGGATACTGCACCGCGGGACCGCTTCGCGCCCCCTGGCGCATTGTGCCTCAAGAGGTCATCGACAACAGTAAAAAAATCGCCGCCTATTGGAAGACGTTGTGCGAAAGATATCCGGCGGAACAACTGGCGAAGAGCGCGTAAGCAATTTATACAGTCTCGAGTCCCAGGTCCCGGGTTTCGAGCCAGAAGACGCCAGACTTTTCAGGTACAGTGGAGACTTGGAGCACTAGCAGTCGAAAGCCATTGCTTTAATATCGCCGTTTTCCAATCCTCCACCCCGGGACTCGAAACCCGGAACTCGAAACTGCGTGCTTACGGATGCACCGACTCCAGGAACCATTCCGTCGGTATTTCCCGCCCGACTCTCGCCTCCCGCGCGCGCGCCAAGACTTCGCTGCCGACCGCGGCGAACTGAAGCCCAAGGCCAACGTTGTTGCAGAAGCAACTAATGGAATCCTCGTTCACCCTTCCGGGATGTTGGCCGTTAACGAGCTGAGATAGCGTTGGAAAATCCCAAATAGCCGAATCTTCTCGCGTGATCGGATGTTGCCAGCCCTCTGCGATGTCGGGAATCGATTGCCGATCGACGCCAATGGCGATCTGGAAAGGCTTGGCTTCCCGCCAATGGATAATGAGTGGATCGGCGCGTTTATATGTCGTTGCATCCAGCTCGCAAGGTTTAACGCAGGAAACATGAACGCCGGGCTGGAGCAATTCTCCCGGAAACAGAGCTGAAATCGAGTTGGTGGTCGCTGTAACAATATCCGCGCCTGCTATTGCTTCTTCGACGCCGCCCGTTTCCACCACTTCCGCCGGCACGCTAGGTCCCCACTCTTCAATAAAACGCCGGCGCGATTCCGGCGTTGGACTAAAGACTTTGACCTTCTCGAGATCGCGCACCATGCTCAAGGTCACCAGATGGGCGCTGGCTTGCCAGCCCGCGCCCAGCAGCGCCATGACTTTGGCGTCCTTGCGCGCAAGATAACGCGCGGCTATGGCACTGGCGCCGGCAACGCGCAGTTTCTGGACATAGCCGTCGGGAAAAATCGCCAGCGGTTCGCCCGTTTCTGTGCTAAAAAGCATTACCAGACCGACGTAACGGTCACCGCCGGCAACGGGCAACTTGTCCTTGCGCACGCCCCCGGCTTTTTCGTACCACTTCACGACGCTGGAGTTCAGACGCAGGGCGGCGATCTTGCGGTTCGGCAAGACGCCGCTCATGGTTTTGTATTCGTAAAACTCGTTGGGATTCGTCGGGCTGAAAACATCATACCGCGGCACCGTTGCCGCCATGCCATTCCCCAAATCACGATAGGCTTCTTCCAATACTTCCAGGCAGGCGCCCACGGGAAGAAGCTTTTCTATGTCTTCATTAGACAGGATAAGCATGGATTTTTGCCTCAACTTTCAGGGACTAAAAAGCGCATCCTCGCGCGGTATAAAAGATTGCGAGGGCCGCACTCATTCTTAGTGCCATCGATCCTCGTTTGCAAGCAGAGTCATCTTGGTTGTTGACATGCCCTGAGCACATATTGTTTGATCAATCCAATTGGAGCCTATGAAACTGTTTGGCAAACGGATAGTGCAGGATCAAAACCATAACTCTAGAGGACCCTGGTTCGCCCTGCCCGCCATCTATAGCTCTTTGCATACGAACGCTAAATCGATCCGCGAGCGTCGCCTGACCGTGCAGCGATTCGTTGCCGGGCTCGCTGAGGCGGTCTATTCCGTCGAGGCGAATCCAGAAAAGACCAAAGCTTCGGTGGCCAAAGTGCTCAAAGTCAAGGACGAGGACGTCTTGCAGTCATCCTACGACGCCTATGCAAAGAAACTTATTAATCGGCGCCTCGTTGTGCCTATCAATGCTGTGTCCGAATCCGTAGACGTCGCCAGAGAAGCCGGTACCAAAGTAACCAAGAAGGCGACCGACTTGTTTGATAACAGCTTCGCCGACAATCTGGACAAGACCGGCTTTCTGAAAGAGCTCTGGGACGGCAACGTGCCTTGAGACAAAATTTCGACTTTAGCGTTTCGAGTTTCGTGTTGATTCACAGACTGGAAACTCGACAAGTGAAACAAGGAGGCAAATCATGTTGAATCCGACGGGTTTGATTCGTGGTCACTATGAGTGCCGCTCGTTTGATCAAACCATTCCGATCCTCAGCGATCTTCTTGCGCTGGAAGTGGTTGGAGAGAACAACAGCGAAAAAACTCTCAAACATCCTAATACGGACTGGCGGCTTGTTATCCACGCAAACGGACCCGACGCGCCCATCAAACCGATGCGAAATCATTACGGCGTGCGGGTAACGAACAATGCCGAAGTCGATCGCGCTACTGAATATCTGGAACGGAAAAAAGGAGAATTCGGCATCAAGATCATCAAACCGAGGGGCAACCACAACGCTTATTCGGTTCATTTCTACGAACCCGGCGGGAACTATTGGGAGATCGAGTCCTACGAGCATGCCGTAGAAACGGGCATGGGAAAAACGACAAATCCGCACTGGGCCCACCCGCTTCCAACAGAAAAGTTTTCGGGCAAGGGCTACGTTCCCCAAGCTCTTACCCATGGCACTCTGGAAAACGAGGATCTCGAAGCTTCGGAGCGCTTCTACCGCGAAGTACTTGGCCTCGAAGTGGTGAAGCTGTGGCCCAGCTCTTGTTATATCAAACATCCAGCCACGCCGTGGTACGTGGTCTGTATTCAAGCGCTCAAGCAAAACCGCCAGCGTCTTTCCCGCTATCAGCGTTTCACATTGGCGGTGGATTCGGTCGATTCCGTGCACGATGCTTACCGGTCGTTTGAGACCAATCGCCGGGCTTGGAAAATCAAAGATCTCGAAAAGGTCGAAGCAAACGGCGAGGACGCTTCTTTTCTCTTCAGCGATCTCAACGGCAACTGGTGGGAAATTACGAGCGAACAAAGGTAGCCAATTATGGCTGTCGCGATGCATAGCCCAGGGCGAGTCTTCGCAGCATAGTTCCAATAATGCTTGCGATGTAAATATTCCTTACAGTAGGGAAAATCTAATCTAACTGCGCGTGGGTGGGCTCCTTTTTATTTTACCCGCCCACTTGAATAGCCGGCTGTTGTTAATTCAATTTACACTCGTGCCGTCCCGTTGTTCTTTAACTCCCTGTCTTGACAACCTTTTCCCGTTTGGCTCATCGATTGCTCAGGCTATCACTCGATCGTTCACCTTCCCGATCCTTTTCAAGCAGAGATTGGACAGCCGTGGACAACGACATTTTCGTTCCAATGAGTTCCGCAGTGTCGATGCAACTACGCACGCTCTCGATAAAAGATAAAGCGAGCCAACCGAAGAACGAGAAGCTTAAGCGGGTCTCAAACGAGCGCCGGGTCCAGCTCATTATCTTTCTCTGCTTTCCGGTGGTTTTCTCGTCGTCGAACTCGGCGACTCCCGTTAAGATGAGCGCGTCGCGGATTGCCGAAATCCGTCCCAAGAATCCGAGTTATCGTAGCCGAGTTGCCGAGTGCCGGTACCCCGCAATACCGGATGTAAGCATCGTCCTCTCCTCTATGAACCATGTCCCCCGGGAAGAATTCTTTTCGAACCTAAAGAACTGTGTAGACCCTCGTGGCTTCCGATGGTCGGCGATAATCTAATGCCTATTTTCAGAAGTTTTCGGGAGACTGTGCCGGTTTCCAAACCTGCCAAATTCCTCCCTGCGGCACTGGCGTTGCGAGTCTGTTCAAAAGCGGGCTAAGCAGAAACCATAAGGTAATCGCTCTGACTTCGCGCCAGGGAGGAACCTACCTCTTCGAAATAGCTGATCCATCGCACCGGATCCTTGATAGGCGCGCAGCCTAGCTTGGTTCTATTCCGCCCGACAGCCGATCGGAGGTCTTGCGGCTGCCGGCCTTCTGGCTGCTGATCGTGACCTACGGCATCGCCAGCACATCCACCGACGAAGCGAATCCAGCTCCCGGCTATAGATAGGAATCAATTTAACCAGATCTTGTAAGCGCGACGGTGCATCGGATATGTTTGAAACGCAACAAATCCGAAGCGAAATATGGTCCGAAAATCGCTAGTGTTATCGATCGCTTTTTTACTTCTGTTTGCGCCATTTCAGCTGGTCGCCCAACCCTCGAAGATCCACGTGTCTGCGCCGTCCAAGTCCCTCACTTGGTTTCCAGCCCACCTGACCCGCGAAAAAGGCTTCTATCGCGCTGAAGGGTTGGACGTCGATTTTGTCGTCATGAAGCCTCAGGTCGCTCTCCAGGCTCTCATCGCCGGTGACGTGGGTTACACGACGGCGCTGGGATCAACCATGCGCGCCGGCGTCCGTGGGTTGCCGCTCCGGGTTGTGATGACCATCGCTGACAAACCACTTTTCGCGTTAATGGCTCGGCCGGGAGTCAACTCAGTGGAAGAATTGAAAGGAAAGTTAGTTGGGATTTCCTCATTCGGCGCAAGCTCGGACACCCTGGCGCGCGCGGTTTTGCGCCGCTACAAGCTCGATCCCAATCGCGATGTCAAAATTCTTGCGCTCGGCGGCGGCGCCAACCGCGTCGCCGCGATGAAGACCGGCGCCGTGGACGCCGCGCTCATCGAGGCGCCCTACAACGTGATGCTGGAGCGAGAAGGTTTTCGTAAGATTCTGTTCGTCGGCGATCTGATTCCGTCGCCGCTTGCTGGCTTCGGAACGACGCTGGAAAAAATCCGCAAACAGCCGGACGAGGTTCAGCAACTGGTCCGGGCTACACTGCGGGGAATTCAGTATGCGAAAACCAACAAGCAGGAAAGCGTAAGAGCCATCATGAAATGGGCGGACATGGATCAGTCATTCGCCGAGGGAAGCTATGAAATGGCCGTGACCAGTTGGTCGAACACCGGCGCGGCCAACCCGCAGGGCGTCCAAATTGCAATGGAAGAGATCAAAATCGAGCAGAAACTCGAAACGCTACCCGATTCCGCCAAGGCCTTCGACTGGAGCTTCGTGCAACGATGATTTTCGAGAGCTAACACCCTCTCACGAATCTTGGTTTTTCATCCTGCGGAGCAGGTCCTGGACTGAGGATTTGGCGATGACACGCTCGAACTGAGCGCGGTAGTTGTTGACCAGACTGACATTGTCGATCACAACATCGTACACCGTCCACTGGCCACCGATGTTGTACAGGCGGTAATCGATGGGAGTTTGATCGCCGTTGCCGCTGATGACCTTGGTTTCGACGCTCGCTTGCTTGCCCTCCCGAACTTCACGCATGAAGTCAATTTTCTCGTTGCCGGTGGAGCGTACGCTTTTACCATAAAATACCAAAAGCCGTTGAGTGAAGGCGGCGATGAATTCACGCTGTTCCCTTTGATCCATTGATTTCCAGTGCGCGCCCAACGACCGCTTCGTCATTTCAGAAAAATCGAATCGAGAAAACACCAATTGACGCGCCCTTTCGGGTAGCCCTGTGGCCTGCAATTCGGCTACCGATGTGTTCGACATGATCGTAACAAACTCGTTAATACTGGCACTCAACTGCGCCATCGGCTCTCCGGCCCGAACCGGAAAAGGGATCGATAACAAGAATGAAAGGGATACCACAGGAATCCAGAGTCTAAGAAAATTCATTAAATCTTCTCTCCACCAGTGCATACTTGGCTTCATGAAGCCGAGCATTCCGTATTATTAAATGTTTAAATAATTAAACGCCCAATTATTCGAGAAAGCAACCGATTTGCCGAATAATTCGAAAAAAAACCCTGCTGCCGTATCGACCCGCCGAATGAATCATCCCGCAGCAAGCTGCGCGGAATTTTTCCCAAGTTGTCACCCCCGAATGTTTTAATCGGCGGTCCAGTCCGAAACTCGCCTGGATTCCCGCTAAAAGCATGCGGGAATGACGGACTCTGGCAGTGCTACCGGCCACCACTACGCAGCATGCTGCGGGAAGTGTGACCCCAAAGAGATTAAATCTCTGCGTGATGACTGCTTGTCAGTTGATTTGTCTTCGCTTAGAATCCAACGGCTAAAACGGAGGAATCTCACATTTGTATTACTTTGCTTACGGCTCAAACATGAACTGGGAACAGATTAAGCGGCGTTGCCCGTCGACTCGATTTGTCTGCGTCGCGAGTTTAAAAGACTATCGCTTTGCGATTGCGCGTCACTCGCGGCTACGTAACTGCGGCACGGCAAACATCTTTGCCGACATGGGGAGCGAGGTCTGGGGAGCCGTCTACGACGTAAGCGACCAAGATCTGATCATCCTTGACGGTTTCGAAGACGGCTACCGGCGGGAAAAACTATTCGTGCGCCCCAACGGCGATAGCCAAAGCCCGGTAGAAGTTTTGGTTTACATCGCCGAGAAAGAAGACACCGTCCCCTTGCCCAACCCGGAATACAAGCGGCTCATTGTCGATGGGGCAAGGCGCTGGAACATCCCTGAATCTTACTGCTCGATGCTCGAACAACTCCAAGCCATGACTGATTAGCTCTCACCCCCTTACTACTCTTCCTAACGGTTTAGGTTCTCCCATGTGCTTCGCGGCTTCAAAATTTCCACTGCCCATATCAGGGATTTCCCGATAGACTCCTCGGCGATAGTAAATAGAGCCAGACGGGTTCGATCATGACAAAGAGACTCCTTGCAGCTGCGGTGGACAAAGCGTCACAGCTGCGGTAACTATTTTCTAAGTCTAGCGTTTGTTCTCTCACACGCAGATGGCCCCTAAAATCACAGAACTGCGCGGCCGCGCAACCGAAATCGTGCGCCACCGGCGCACACGCAAGGTAGCGATCTGGATTGCCGCGATATTCGCCTTCATCGGCATTGTTGCGCTCGCCGCGCCGCCGCTCTTGAAAAACAAGATCGCCGCTGAGCTTTCTACGAAGCTCCACCGCGAAGTCTCCATCGAGCAAATCCGCATCAATCCCTTTGCAATGTCCCTGACCGTGCGTGGCTTCCTCATGAAGGAACGCCAAAGTTCGGCGACTGCGCTGTCCTTTGACGAGTTCTATGCAAACTTGGAGCTGCAATCGCTATTCCGCTGGGGCCCGGTCTTAAACCGAATCCGGCTCGTCAAACCCTACATCAACCTGGTGCGGAACGAAGACCGCACCTACAACTTCACCGACTTGATCGAGGAGTTTACCAAGGGCCCCCCCAAAGAGCCGCCGGGACCCACGCCGCGATTTGCCCTGAACAATATTCAAGTCCTGGACGGGAAAATCGACTTCGACGACCGGCCGGAGCAAACCAAACACACGATCTCCGCTATAAAGATCGGCGTGCCCTTCATTTCCAGCATACCCTCTCACGTAGAGATCACTGTCCAACCGGCTTTCTACGCTTTGGTAAACGACGCTCCCGTTCAAATCGACGGCGAGACCAAGCCGTTCAAGGATTCGCGCGAGAGCACCATTCACCTCGACATCGATAAGCTGCAAATTCCAAAGTACGTCGAATATTCGCCTGTCGAGCTGAATTTCAAAGTTCCGTCCGGACAACTCGATGGCAGGCTCACGGCGAACTTCAGAACCAGCAAAGACAAACCGGGTGAGCTATCGATTTCCGGCAACGTCGGGATCAAGGAGCTTAAGCTGCAGGAAAAAAGTGACGCGCCGCTTCTGAACCTGCCGAGCTTCGATGTCGTCATCGATGACGTTGAGATTTTTGCACAGAAGGCAAGTCTCAAATCCGTCAAGGTACAGTCGCCGGAGCTTCATGTGACCCGCAACCGCGACGGGACGCTGAACGTGACTTCGCTGATTGCGGAAAGCAAACCCGAAAAGGCTCCAGAGCAGAAAACCAATGAGAAGCCCTTCGGTTACCGAGTTGATGAGATCGTCGTCGATCAAGGGAAAGTGATCTTCATCGACCGAAGTCCGGAGCGCCCCTTTGAAAAGCGGCTGGAAAATATCCACGCCGGCGTCAAGGGGCTTACTAACGAGCCACAGAAAAAAGCCACCACCGAAGTTTCTTTCCAGACCGACGCTAAAGAAGAGTTCAACCAAAGCGGCACGGTTCAGCTTACACCGCTTTTGGCCGAAGGCCAGATTGAGCTGAAAAGCCTCCAGCTCAAAGGACTTCGTCCCTACTACGAGAGCGTGGTTGCGCTGGAGATCACAGAAGGGCTGCTGGACCTCACCACTCACTTTGCCGCCGGGCAGAAAGAGAATAAGCAGCTGGAGACAAAACTCTCAGAGCTGAATGCCGCCCTGCGGTCGCTCAGGCTGGACGTGCCCGGCGACCGTGAGCCACTTTGGCGGGCTCCGCTGTTGGAGATAAAAGACAGCACGGTGGACGTTGAAAAGAAATCCATCGTGGTGGGTTCCTTTGAGAGTCGCGACGGCAACGGCTCTATCCATCGTAATCCGGATGGGACCTTCAGCTACGCCAGGTTGATCAAGACTCAGGCCGGCGCAAGCGAGGCCAAGAAGCCCGCGCAGGAAGATACGGCAGAATGGGCCGTCGAAATAAAGCGCTCGGCCTTGGACCGTTTTCGAGTTACTTTTGAAGACCGCATGCTGAGCCCTCCGGCACGCATGACGGTTTCCGCTCTATCGCTCCGGGGAGAAAATCATTCCAATGCCAAGAACGCGCGCGCCAAAATCAGGATCCAAGCCACGATCAACAACAAAGGAAAGGCGCGGCTGGCCGGAACTCTGGGAATTCGCCCGGTTGGCAGCCGCCTCAATGTGGATGCTCAGGGCATCGAGGTCGTCCCTTTCCAGCCCTATCTCGAGGATCAGGTTAATTTCTCGTTGACGAGCGGCGCGGTCGGCAGCAAAGGCATTCTCACCATTGATACCGGCAGCGACGGCGTCGCCAAGGTCAACTATAAAGGCAGCGTTCAGGTGGTGGATTTCGCCTCGGTTGAGAAGGATGCCTCGCAGGACCTGCTCAAGTGGAAGTCATTGGACCTAGGCGGGATTCAGTTCACTCTGCAGCCGATGCAGCTGCGGATTGACGAAGTTAATCTCACCGAATTCTACTCCCGTCTGATCCTCGGCGCCGACGGCAGGCTCAATTTACAAAACTTGACCACCCAAAAAACCGCGACAAGCGAGACCGTCGAGACCAAGCCGGCGCAACCAGCCGAGCCGGCTGCTGCCGCGCCGTCCGGTGAAAAGCAAATTTCCATCGGCAAGATCAACCTGCAGGCGGGCAATGTTTACTTCAGCGACTTTTTCGTCAAGCCCAATTACTCGGCGAACCTCACGGGTGTACAAGGGTCTATCTCCGAACTTAAACCGGAAGCACCCGGCGACCTCGCGATCCAAGCGAAACTGGACAACGCGGCACCGGTCGATATCCAGGGTAAGATCAACCCGCTGTCCAAAGAGCTTTATATGGACATTGCGGCCGAGGCCAGGGAAATCGAGCTCAACCCCATGTCGCCCTATTCGGTGAAGTACGTCGGTTACGGCATCGAGAGGGGCAAACTTACATTCAAAGTCAAATATAAAGTGGAGAACCGCAAGCTGGACGCGCAGAATCAGATTATTCTCGACCAGCTGACCTTCGGCGAGAAGATCGAGAGTCCAACCGCAACGAAGCTACCGGTGCTGCTCGCCGTCGCGTTACTGAAAGATCGTAACGGTGTGATCGATGTCAACCTGCCGATCAGCGGCTCCCTGGACAGTCCGGAGTTCAGCGTCGGCGGAATTATACTCAGGATCATCATCAATATTATCACCCGGGCCGTAACATCTCCTTTCGCTCTGCTTGGCGCTGCTTTCGGCGGGGGGAGTGGCGGGGAGTTGAGCTATATCGAGTTCGATTACGGCCGATCCAATCTAGCGCAGAGCGCTGAAGCAAAAATCAAATCGCTTGCGACAGCGATGAACAACCGCCCTGCCCTCAAACTCGACATCAGCGGTCGCGTCGACCCCGTCAACGACCTTGAGGGCCTTAAGCAAACCTCCGTCGAACGCAAGGTCAAAGCGCAGAAGATGAAGGAACTGGTACGACAAGGAACCGCTCCTAAATCCGTGGACGACGTCCAGGTCGACAAAACTGAATACGAACGCTACCTCAAGGTGGCCTATGGCGACGAGAGCTTCCCAAAACCACGCAACGTCATCGGTCTCGCCAAAGACTTGCCGGTGCCTGAGATGGAGAGTCTGATGCTTAAGAACACGCAGGTCACTGATGACGACCTGCGTAATTTGGCCAACCGGCGCGCCCAAGCGGTCCAAGACCGCTTGCTCGCGAGCGGACAGGTCACCGCCGATCGTCTCTCCATCGTGGCTGCGAAACCGCTTTCTGCGGAAGAAAAAGAAAAAGTAAAGGCCAAAATGAGCCGGGTTGATTTTTCACTCAGGTAACAGGAACGATTTGTGCATAGTTCGACCCGTAAGCTGGCAGTTGTCTTTGTGGGCTTGCTCGGAGTTTCTCATCTTGAGCCAAGCGCGATCGCCACGACGAATAATCCTCCCGAGCGAGTGCTCATCCTCGATTCGTTTGGGCGCGAGGTCGCACCCTTCAATGCTGCTGCGGCGGCCTTTCGAACCACGCTGGCGCGGCAGTCACCGGACCCTACTGTCGGCGTTCACGCGGCCCGCGTCGCCGCGCACATTCTTC